>JBBIQC010000361.1:0-3760 GCA_037442585.1 Oscillatoriales cyanobacterium bin_317 | reverse complement strand
CAGGCAGGCTATCAAGTGGTGGTTTTGGAAAAGTCGCGGGGAGTGGGAGGACGGATGGCCACTCGACGGCTACAGGGGACGATCGCTGATCACGGAACCTGCTATTTGTCGCCTAAAGGAGAGTCGTTTCGCCACTTTATCCAGGATTTAGTAACAGCAGGCATCGTAGAGATCTGGACAGATACGATTTACACCCTGGATGCTAATGGGCAATTGCATCCTCCTGCAGCGAGCGATCGTGTTCCCCGGTATGTGGCTCCGGCGGGAATGACTGCGATCGCAAAGTTCCTGGCTGCTGGATTAGAAATTCGCTTTAACCAGCGAGTGATTCATTTGTCACTCAAGTCGAATCAGCACTGGCAACTGATCCTGGAAAATACCTTATCTGAAGCCACCGCTGAATCGATTCTGGAGGCTCAAGCCGTGATTGTGACCGCTCCGGCTCCCCAGGCAGTTTTGCTCCTGCAACCATTAGTGAACCAAGAAATTTCAGAGGCATCACTCAACGCCTTAAAAGCTGTGGAATTTTCCCCCTGTATTAGTGTGATGGCCGGGTATCCGGCAGAGCGGGAAGCTGATTGGCTGAACCAGTATGCTGATGTGAAAGCGATCGCCTCCTCCCAGCATCCTGACCTGGCCTGGATTGGCCTGGACAGCAGCAAGCGTCCCTCCGCTTCCCATCTCCTGCTGGTCATTCAAAGTACCGCCGCCTTTGCCAGACAGGTTCTGGAAGAAACAGATTTAATGCCGATCGGCCACACCCTACTGCAACAGGCAGCCTCATTGGCCCCCTGGATTCCCTCCCCAGACTGGTTGCAAGTACATCGTTGGCGCTATGCGTTTGCTAATCAGCCCCTGCAACAGCCCTACTGGGTGGCTGGCACTCCTGCACCTCTGGCCTGTAGTGGGGATTGGTGCAGCGGCAGGCGAGTGGAAAATGCGTTTCTAGCAGGTTGGGAAACGGCCTACTATCTCAACAGCCAGTTGCAAAATTATGAATTATGAGCTAAAAAAACTCTCCAGGGCATAGTAGCGCAGAGAGTTGAAGCATTTTATGAAGCATCTTATGGATTGGTCTAGCCTGGTTGATACTGCAGCCTTAGCTTAGAGATCAACGGCTCCTGCCTCGCTTTGATCCATACTTTCTTGCTCTTGATCATCCTCTGCCCGATTGCCGCCAAAGGTGCGCCTTCTGCCCATGCGGCCTGCATTTGTCCGTTTCCGGAATTTACGAGCATAAGCCTGATTACGCAGCGCTTTTTCTTTCTTTTGGTTGCGGCGTTTAGCCATGATTACCCCTTATGAAACGGCACATACGACGAGCCAAAGCGAGTATCCAACCATTCATCATTGGACAGATCGCTAGCTATCGTTAAATAGTCAGAAGATTACTTTAGCACATCCCGCTGATTATCTCCTTAGCAAGTTGCAACGCCTCCTCGATCGTCGCTATTTTGCCTTCTGCCCTGGCGAGTTGAATGGCGGCCAAAAGTTTGCCAATCACTGGCCCTGCTGGAAGGTGCAGATTTTTCATCAAATCCTGACCCGTCAGCAGGGGGATGGGGTGAGCGACTGGATCTTCTGGAGCGAGGAATCGCTCGATCAGAGGCGCGATCGCGTCCAGGGGGACTCCGTGAGCGATCGCCACGACGGCAACCGCTGGAAAAACGGCACCAACGCCCTGGAACAAGAAATACTGTTCTCTGAGAGACAGCACCAGTTGAGGGTGAACAGGCTGTAGCAAGGGGGGATGTTCGCCAGATAGACCTGCAGCCGTTTCCAGGACTGGCAAAAACTTCAACACCGTACAAACGGCCTGAATCTCTACTCGACTGTATTTGAGTTTTCTCAAACGCATCTCGGCTACATCGGGATCCGCTGCTTGTAAACAGGCCAGCTTTGCGGTCATTAACCAGTTGCGAGCCGAGCCAGATGCTTTTTGTTCGGCAGCGGCTGGGAGCGTAGTGCTAAAGCCGGGACGCAGGTGCTGGAATAACCCCTGGGCAAAGGTCGGAGACGTTTCATTTAACAGCAGTGCCGCCCAATCTACCTTTTCGACTAATTCCAAACTGCGTGCTGTCGCATCGGGGAGCCAGCTTTGCAGTAGACCATCCTGCCATGCCTGAGTCAGCCAGGGAGTACCAGCCTCGGTACTGAGTAGGTAATTCAGTTCTGACTGAACCCGTTCGGCAGCAATCTGGCACAGGAGCGGGGCCAACTGACGAATCGCGGCCTGAGTTTCAGATTCCAGGGAGAATCCCAGTTGGGCGGCCTGTCGATAGGCTCTGAGCAATCGCAGGGGGTCTTCTTCCAGGTTCTCGATCGACACCATTCGCAACTGCTGCTGCTGCAAATCCAGCCGACCCTGCAGCGGATCAAACAGGCGATCGCTCTGAGGATTGTAGGCGATCGCATTCACGGTAAAATCCCGTCGCAATAAATCGGCTTCCAGGGTTGGCCCGACCTGCTGGGCAAAATCCACCGTACCTTGGGGAAACACCACTCGTGCAATCTGCCGTTCTTCATCCAGCAGGACAAATCCGGCTTTGTAGTGGCGGGCGATCGTCCGTGCCGTTTCCACCACCTTCTCAGGCAATACAAAATCCAGATCTAAATACTCACTGTGCCGCCCCAACAAAGCATCCCGTACACTGCCCCCCACCAGATACGCAGACTGAGGTAGCCATTCCACGGAGAAGGGCCAGGTTTGGGGGGATAGTGCCGACAGTCGAGTGCAAGTAATGGTTTGAACGTCCAACCCTTGATCTAAATGTGTCAAATCCAGCAATGATCCGATCCTAACGATGCAACCAACAAAAGGACATTAAATCGATCTGTGCAATTCCTGAGAGTTTTAGCAAATTGTCACGAAAATCGACCCGGTTCAGGGTGAAGAATCCCTTCGCCTGAGCTAGAGTAACAGAAAAGCAACTCAAATCCTGAGATCGGATCTCCCGCGCCGACAGATTAAAGCTATGTGTATCTGTGTAAATTGCCAGTATGTCGATCGCTGCACCACCTATTACGCGGTTGAGGAGCAGCATCAGCAACCCCATTTGACGGAAACTCCCGACTTTGAGGCGACGGAACCCACGATCAACGTCAATATTCGCCACCAGGGGGAAATCATTGAAATGGAGTGGGATGTGGTCGGCTGTCTCAGCTTTAAGGAAGAAAAAGGCAAGTGGGCACGCCTGCGTCCGGGTGAACTGGTGCCGACCTGATGGCCAAACCGAAAATCCTTAAGCCAGGGGAAACCTCTACCTTCCGACACCACTTTGAGATGCGGTTTCCTCTGGCAACGATTTTGCAGGTCACAGTACCCGTTATAGAGTGGCATACCAACCACCGTTAGCACCGACATTTGACGTTGCAATGGAGCTCAGGCGCGTGGTGCCATTCATCGTCCAAATCCCAGTGCCACCGGTGAGGTTATTCTGCCAGAAGAGATCAGCCCTGCCATCCTGGTTGAAATCCGTGACACCAGCAATATGCCAACCCGACGACGCTGGCACTGTTTCAAATGACCCAGTCGTGCCAGAGAACGTAGTGCCGTTCATTTGCCAATAACCACTTTCACCAGTAATACGGTTGTGCCAGACAATATCAGCCTTGCCATCGTTGGTAAAGTCACCGGTACCCACAATATCCCAACCGGAGGAACCGGGTACAACTGGGGCATTGCCCAGGAGGAGGCCCTGGACAAACGTAGTACCATCCATTTGCCAGATGCCATTCTGACCGGTAGCGGCCTGACGCC
>JBBIQC010000360.1:0-5482 GCA_037442585.1 Oscillatoriales cyanobacterium bin_317 | reverse complement strand
CCCTTAAAATCCAATCCTCCTAAGTCTTTTAGACTTCCTCAGCAAGCCCTAATTATCTTAGTTTGCCAATTCTGGCTTTGGGTGTCTTCCAGAATGCTGGATTCCATCTTCTACGCTGTTGTTCCGGAGACTCAAGATCAAGCAGTGTAGGTTGTTTTAGGCTACAAATAGATCAAGACAATCGTTAGCTGCCCCCCTTGTGAAACCCGATGCGCCCCCCTTTGGTTCGCCTGTATTCTCTTCGCAGCATCACTCCTGCTAGCTGTTACAGTTCCCCAAGGGACACGTCTGGCTTTCCCAAGATACTTACATCTGAGAGGACTGCCTTATGTACTCTAAGCGGAGATCTACAAGCATTGCCCTTGCGATATTCTTATCTTTTCTAAGTCCTTCTCTACTTGCTCAAATTCCTGCTTCTCCAGCGTTAGCACAGTCATCTAACTCTAATGCTCGGAGGGAAGCAAATCGGCTGTTTAATCTTGGAAATCAGCAATTCGATCGCAGCCAGTTTGAACAAGCACGCAATACTTTCCAACAAGTACTAGAACTTCGTAAACAATCGCATGATTTAGGTGGACAAGGAGACGTTCTGCTGAAGCTGGGACAAGTTTATGAAATTCTCGGATTGTACGAACAGGCATTAGCCAGTTATAAACAATCCGCAGAAATCTTCTCTAAACTGGGTGAGCGAGATAATCAATCAGGAGCTTTCAGCGGTGTAGGGATCGTCTATTTACGGATAGGGAGATATTATCAGGCGATCGCGGCTTTTCAGCAAGCTCTCAAGATCCTTCCCCAGGCTCCGGTAGCGTTGAATGGTCTGGGATTAGCCTATACCTATTTAGGTCAGTACGATAAAGCATTAAATTTTCATCAGCAAACTCTAGCCATTCATCGAGCTAACCACAACCTGAGGGGAGAAGCAACCAGTCTTTTGAACATTGGATCGGTGTACAGCCAGCGTAGTCAGTACCCAGAGGCTTTGAACTCATTCCAGCAAGCGCTAGAGATTTACCGACAGGCGAACAATCCAACTGGGCAGGTAAGAAGCCTCAACCTGATTGGAGAGATTTATAACTTGCAGAATCAATCCTCTAAGGCACTGAGTTTTTTTCAAGATGCACTCAAGTTATCCAAAACTATTAATGATCGTCGCGGGCAGGGCATTGCATTCAATAACATTGGCAGAACTTATTTCAACCTCCAACAGTACTCACAAGCGGTGAAGTCTTATGAACAGGCTTTGGCTATTCGCCGCGAAATTGGCGATCGTGAGGGAGAAGGCGAAACTTTGGGCAAGTTAGGTGAGTTAGTTGCTAAACAAAACCAATCTGAACTAGCAATTGTCTTTTTAAAGCAATCCGTCAATACTTATGAATCGATCAGGCACGATTTGCAACAATTGCCTGCAGATCAACAAGAATCCTACACCCGTACCGTTGCTGGTACTTATCGTCGCCTTGCTGACCTATTGCTCTCTCAAGGACGGGTTCTGGAAGCCCAGCAAGTCCTGGAACTGCTGAAAATTCAGGAGCTTCGTAGTTACACCCGCAATGCCCGGGCGGGCGGGCAAACTCAGGGTAGTCCCCTGACTCCGCCTGAAGCCTCTGTGATCTCTCCCTTCAATAACACGATTGCTATGGGACTTAAACTGAGTCAGTGTGAACAACAAAAGCCTTACTGCTCAGATCGAGATCAACTGCTAGCCCAACGCAACGCTGCCAACACTGACTTTGAGGAGCAGCTAGATAAACTCAGGGCACTAGCAAAACAGCAATTGGGTAAAGACCCTGCCCAACTTCAACAGCAAGAACTCACCATTGCCGCTCAAAACGTGGTGAAAGCTCAACCAAAAACAGTATTAATCTATCCCTTAGTGTTAGAAGACAATCTGTGGCTGGTTTGGGGTACACAGGCTGGAAAACAGGGGGTAGTCTTTGCCAGTAAAGAGGTGCTGGTCGGTCGGAAAGAACTAGCACAAAAAGCTTTGGATTTTCGGAATTTACTTGAGAAGTCAGATGACGTGAAACAGCTCCAGCAGGTTAGTCACCAGCTTTATAAGTGGCTGGTGGAGCCACTCCGGGCAGAACTAGATGCCAACGGAATTCAGCATCTGGTCTTTTCGCTGGATCGCTCTACTCGCTATATTCCAATGGCGGCTTTGTTTGATGGTCAACATTATCTGGTTGATCGCTTCACCATTTCCACGATTCTGACCGCCGGTTTGACTAATATCCAGGACAAACTTTCCCCGAATGTTGAAGAAGACCCCGTACTGGGACTGGGTCTTTCGGAGCGGGTACCCAATTTTGATCCCTTACCTAATGTCCCTGATGAACTCAATGGCATTATTCGCTCAGGGGATACAGGTGTCTATCCTGGCTTGAAGCTGCTGAATAAAGACTTCACAACTGAGGCATTCAAAAAGCTGATTGACTATCGCATTGTTCATATTGCCACCCACGGTCAGTTTGTTCCTGGCAACCCGGAAGATTCCTTTCTGGTACTGGGTAACGGGCAATCACTCAAGATTCCAGAAATTAAGACAATGACTGACTTGGGTGGAGTTCATCTCGTCGTGCTGTCTGCTTGCGAAACTGCCAAGGGAGGTGCTGACAAAGATGGAATTGAAGTGTCGGGCATCAGCTACTACTTCCTCACCAGCGGAGCAAAATCAGTAATTGCCTCTCTTTGGTTAGTCAACGATGTCAGCACCAGTCAACTGATGCAGCAGTTCTACAAGAATCTGGCATCTGGCATGAGTAAAGCTGAAGCTCTGCAAAAAGCCCAACAGTCTCTCATCAAAGGTGAAGGCAGTACAGTTAGTCAAACCCGCAGTGATAGCTTCAAACTTCCAACTGGTAGTTCCCAATCTCCGATCGCCCACGATTTCAGCCATCCCTACTACTGGGCACCGTTTATTTTGATCGGCAACAATTTGTAGGATGATGGCAGCATGACTACTGAACTCGATCCAGCCATTCAACGCTACAAAGATGCGATCGCGGCTCTTTCGGAAGCTAAACGGCCTGTTGCGTCTGCAATCGTTCTGGAAACCCTAATGGCCCGAAATGAGGTGCAGACGGCTCTGGAAGCCGCCAATCAAACTCCTGGGGCAACGTTGCAACTCATTAGCGACCTCGATCAACAATTGCGCTCTCAGAGTGAGGCGATCGCTTCCTTCACCCAATTGGCAGAATGGCGGGCCAGCTTCAGTCCCAAAGAAACAGCTTGGTGGTGGTTTTTGGAAGCTCCCAAACCCAAACGGTGGAACAAATTGGATTGGTTGTGGACAGCGGTTTCTGTCACCTGTCTTACCATCTCTCTGGGATTGGTCGGAGATATTTCCACCCGCTTTCTCAAAGGGGGTCCCGATACAGCCGGGGCGATCGCTGTGAGCACTCAAAGCATCCTCACCCTGTTAGTAGCCGGAGGTGCCCTGACCAAAGCAGGGCAGGAGGCCGGTAAACAGACTCTCAAAGGTTTAAACGTTCCTGAACAGTATTGGCAGGAGATTGGAGCAGCAGGATCCTTCCTGTTACTGGCCAGTCTGGTGATTCTGCGACAATCCCTGCCTGCCATTTCCGATTGGTACACCGAGCAGGGGCGTCAAGATTACGAGAAACAGGACTGGGGCAGTGCTGAAGAGAAGTACAAACGTGCCCTGGAACTGAATGCGGACAATGACCAGGCCCATTTCTGGTTAGGCCGATTGTACGAAGACCTACAAAAGCCAGATGAGGCCAAAACCCAGTATCAGTATGTCGGAGCAAAAATGCCGGAAGCCATCAATAATCTGGCACGGCTAAACATCCTTAAAAAGGACTACTCCGCCGCCGTTTCCTTGCTGCAAATCCCGTTATCTAATGAGCAAACTCAACCACTTCAACCAGAAGTCAAGTTTACCCTACTCAAAAATCTGGGTTGGGTACGACTAAAGCAGGACAATTATATAGAAGCGGACACTCAGCTCATAGATGCGATCGAGCACGGCCAAACGGTCAACCTTGATCCAGCGAAAACAGCGGCGACTCATTGTCTAAGAGCGCAGGTCATTGAAGCTCAGGGCAATCCCAAGAATCCCCTGGCTGCCCAGAAAAAGGCGTTACCAGAATGGAAAACCTGCTTAAGGCACATCAATGTCACGGTTCCCGAAGAGGACGAATGGCGTGTAACGGCACAGCAACGGCTGACGAAGTTGGAGGGAAGCCAATGAAATGGCGGAGATCGCAAATCAAAAACTACTCGGTTGGCTTCAGTCTATTGCTACTGATGGCGATCGTGAGTGTTGAACCTCTAGCCTTTGCCCAGTCTTCGGCGAACCTTCCTCGTACTGCCAGAATTCAATCCATTACAGGTAAAGGCAAAGTGCGAATTGATGGAGAGTCACCTCCGCGCAGGTTCTTTGCCGGAGTGAGAACGGAATTAAACAAAGGGGATTTAATTTTTCCAGAAAAGGGAGTGCGCGTTACCATCCTTTGTCCTGATGGTTCCCGGCGTTCCGTTAATGCTGGAGTGCCATCTGGGTTAGGTACTATTTGCCTGGTCTGGCGAACGGATGCGACTAGGGGTACCCAAGATCCGAATGTAGCCGGTGGCATTGATACCTCGATTCCTTATCTAATTGCTCCCCGCCATACGCTTTTACTGAGTGCAACTCCCCTTTTGCGCTGGAATCCTGTCTCCGGTACTAATCAATACACCGTTGAAGTTAAGAGTCCCACAGGTACGGTATGGAAAACCGAGACCAAGGAGGCGCAAATTTCCTATGCAGGTAAACCTCTGGAGCCTGGAACAACTTATTCATTGCTGGTGACAACAAACACCGGACGATCGTCTCAGGAAGACAAAACACCGGGTGGAGAGTTAGTGGCTAGCCTCGATTTCAAAGTATTACGCTCCTCGGAAGCGAAAGAGGTGCGGGCAATGACTGAAAAATTGCTCCAGTCCAACCCAAAAGATGAGGCGGCGACCTTAATGCTGGCAACCTACTACGGGGATTATGTCTTGCCCTCCAACGCGATCCCCGCCTATGGACTGTCTCAAGACAACTACCAGACCTACAGCTTGAGTGCCGAAGCGATCTCACTCCTGGAAACCCAAATTCAACAGGGAAACCAATCTCCCGCTCTATACCGCACATTGGGAGACTTGTACTGGCAAACCGGATTGCTACGATTGGCGGGAGAGGCTTACACCAAGGCGATCGCTCAAGTCCAGACTCCAGAAGATTTGGAAGAGTGGACGCTAGCCTCCTATGGTTTAGGCAAGGTGTATACGGTTCTTAAGGAGCCTCAGCAAACTCTGCAAAATATGACTCAGGCTAGGACAGGGTTCATTTTTTTAGGAAACAGTGAGAAAGCGAAGGAACTAGATCGCCAGATAGCACGGTTAAAGAAAGCAATAACTAAGTCACTATAGTCATAGATAGTGACTTAGGATTAAGGAGTTGCATGTTTTAGTATCGTAGTTTTTTAATGGA
>JBBIQC010000359.1:0-5494 GCA_037442585.1 Oscillatoriales cyanobacterium bin_317 | reverse complement strand
CCTTTCCCTTTTTTCGATCCAAATAAAGTTTTGAATCCTCTGAATGAATTCGTAAATGCCAGTACATTCCATCATTTCTCTCAGTAATCCATAAGTCATTCAGCCATGTCTTGACTTCAGAATATGGAATAACTAGCATACAGTCTGCTGAGCCACATCCTAAAATCAGTAAACCTCTTTCAGCAGATTCTAAAAACTCTTGCCAGTAAGGATGAAATGCAAACCAGTAAGCAGTATATCCTACTCTCTTATGAATCTTGGAAATTGCACAAACCAGGGCAGTTTTATTATCAGAAGTGCTATAAGTTGAGCGAGAGCGCTTTAAAAATATGAGGTTTTCAAGATTTGAGAACCTATTAATACAGGCTTGATGAAAAGCAGCAGGAGCAAACTTTTTGTCTTGCTTTTGATCACCTTGTTGATTATCTAGTTCCTCTTCGAAAATTTCATCTTCTGAGGATTCTTCCTTTTGAACCTCTTTTGTGGTGAAGAATACGATTTCAATAATTTCATCAAGGCGAGTATATTCTTTTGGCACTAAAATCTTACAAATTCTATCGATATAGCTTTTTCTGTCGTCAACGGACTCTTGTAAGACAAGTAATTTCAACAAAGCTTCAACACTAATAAGACGTATATCCCATGCATACTTCGAACCCCGAATCTGAGCTTCTAAATCTCCAGTGTCCTGTCTACCGACAACAATTAGAATTGAAGAGAACTCTTCACTGATTTTGCCGTTTGAGATTAATTTTTTTCTATACTCTGCAATACGTTTAGTATCAATTCGATAAGCATCTGTTGTTTTTATTTCAACAACAACATGATGTCCATTTGGAAACTGCCAAAGCCCATCATTACCAATATCACCCTTTGTACCACGATACCTACCATCAACTACCTGAAAACCTAATCGTCGTCCTAGTTGATTCACAACATCTTGAAGTGCAAACCCTGAGTCTGAAAATGTTGTTTCTAAACACTCGTTGGCATACCGACAGAGATGAGCAGAAGGAATGTGATTAAGAAATTCTCTAAATTCAGAACATGCTTTGGAGCCATCCTGAAGCCTACCTTCTCCAGCAAAAGCAATTATCTGCTGAATGTGCTTATTTTCAAGCTGTTCAGGAGAGTTTTGCCAGAGAAGTTTGAGCGTCATAGCAGTAGGACTAATATATTTTCTATTGTGTTTAGTTTAGCCGTCCTGATAATCAACGTCTCTATTCATAGAGTACAATCGCTCATCCCTTCGAAGGTTGGGTTGAACACTGACATTCCTTTTGCGTGTCACTGATCGAATATTAGGCGAAACCCAACATCTAATCTGCTTGCTGGATCAATTGCAGCCGCGATCGTACATCAGCGGTAAAGACTACTAATTGTCGTGCATCTATTACACTCGTTACAGAAGCATTGGCAGGGATAGGGGAGTTGTCAGACATCATTGTAGTGATTCGCAACGATCGAGGCGTAGGGATGGCTTCTGTCGATGGAGAACTGGTTGTAGTTCTTTTAGCCTCTGATGCTAGAATCCTGGATCAACAGCCCGTCCGCTTTACCATCGCCGATGCCATTTTTCTAGATCTGTCAGCGGGAACTATACGGTGATTGCCAGACATCCCTCTCTCAATCCAACTGAAGCCCGACAGGATGTGAACCTGCCAGCCAACGCGATGCTTGGCGTAAAATACTTCTACACTGAATCTGAGAGGCAGTTACTCAGAATCGAATTGGATTTGAGGAATTTGAATGTCTGAACCGAAACGCTACGCGGCTGATCCTGAATCCATCCGAGCCTACCGCCTGCGAGTGTGGTCATATTGCGAAGATCTGCAACGAGAAACAGACCCTGTAATTCGTGCGAATACAGCTCTATATCTTGCAGAAGCCGCCGCAACTTTGGCACGGTTAGAACTTGAGGAGGCCCATAAGTTAAGTACAACCTCTATCAATTAATTGTCGCTGATCGAAATATTAAGCGAAATCCAACATCTAATCTGCTTGCTGGATCAATTGCAACCGCGATCGTACATCAGCGGTAAAGACTGCTAATTGTTGTCCATCCATAGCAATGGATAGATCTGCCTCCGTCAACTTCTACTCTGTTAGCCATCCCCTTGTCCCAGGCCACCGATCGCCACAATCACCACCGTAATGTTGTCTCGGCCTCCGTGGTCTTTGGCGGCTTCGACAAGAGAGGCGGCGGCTTTTTCGCAGGCGCGGATGGATTTCAGTTGGGAGGCAATCACCTGATCCGAGAGTTCTTCTGTCAGACCATCGCTACAGAGAAGCAGGCGATCGCCGGGTTGTACCTGAACAGGTTGAATGTCAATTTGGCGCAGGTCTTCCCGTCCTAAACATTGAGCCAGGACATGCCGCCAGGGATGGGTGCGGGCCTGGTCGGGATCAATTTCTCCCATCTTCATCGCCAGAGCCACCCAGGTATGATCATCGGTAATCTGCTCTAGCTTGGCCCCCCGCAACCGATACAGGCGGGAATCGCCAATGTGGGCGCACCAGACTTGTTCATTCCGAAAGATGACCACGACGATCGTCGTACCCATATCCGCCCGTTCTGGATATTGGCGCTGATCCTTCAGAATTGCCTGGTTTGCCTCTAATAAGGCTTGCTCCAAAATCACATCGGAGGATTCATCCGTTTCCCAGCCATTCTCCAGATAAGACTGGACGGTTTTAGTCGCCAGCCGACTGGCTTCCTGACCTCCGGCATGGCCCCCCATCCCGTCTGCCACGATGAAGAAACGTCCCGCAGGGTCGATATAGTAATCATCTTGATTAACTGTACGGAGCAGTCCGACATCGGTTAACCCCGTGAACAGACGTTTCATAGGCAGGTCATCAGGTCGTAATGAGAGAGTAATGGGATTATGGCATACGGTCTGCTCGATCGATGCGAATTAACAAACGAACTAACACAAAGCCCATGCCTGCTGCTAAGAGAGCTGCTACTAGGGCCAGCCAGCCATAGCCATTCACGAAGAGCAGGGTCGCTGACAAGGTAAAAGTGCAAACCAACAACGTATAGTTGGTGCCCATGTTCACCCCATTGATGCGGCGCAAAATCCGGTCTGTCTCGATCGACCGCACCCGCACTCGAATATCACCACGCTCCAGTTTCTCCAGCGTATCTTCAATCCGCCCAGGAAGTTGAAAAGCCGTGCTGCTCACCTGGGCCGCTTGACGACTAATCTCGCTGAAAATGCTATTTGCGTCTGAAGTTGGGTTTCCATTAGCCATAAGCTGCATTGCAAACGGTTTTGCAACCTCCATAAAGTTAAACTGCGGATCCAATCCCTTGCCAACCCCCTCCAGGGTGGAAAACGCTCGCATTACAAAAGTAAACGTAGCGGGAAAACGAAACGGCTGACCGTAAGCGATTTCGTACAAATCGTCGCTAATTTCGTTGATCGACTGGCCCTCGAAGGGTTTGTCCATAAAGTTATCCAGCATGAACTGGATCGATCGCCGCACAGGCCCCATATCCCCGGTGGGCGCAAGGGCACCCAGGGCAATCAGGGAATTCATCACGCGATCGCCATCTTTTTGGGCAATCCCAAAAAAGGTATCCATCAATTTTTCGCGGGTGATGGGTTTGACTTGCCCCATCATGCCGAAGTCGTAAAAGATTAGCGAACCATCAGGACTGACGGCGATATTTCCCGGATGGGGGTCAGCGTGAAAAAAGCCATCGTTCAATAATTGCTGCAAATAGGCTTGGGCACCCAGATTGGCCAACCTGCGTCGATCCAATCCAGCCGCCTCCAGTGCTTCATAGTGGCTGATTTTGATGCCCGGCAGATACTCCAGGGTCAGTACTCTGGGAGAGGCATACCGCCAGTAGACACGGGGAACTTTGACCCAGTCTTCTCCCCGGAAGTTACGGCGAAAGGTATCGGCATTGCGGCCTTCATTGATGTAATCAATTTCCTCATAGAGAATTTTGCAACATTCGTCGTAAATTCCCAGCCAGTCTCGCCCTGGCCCCCACTCTGGGTGATTCTGGAAGTAGCGGGCAATGCCTTTGAGAATCGCCAGGTCAATTTGAAACAGCTTCACCAGACCGGGACGCTGCACCTTAACGACAACTTCCTCGCCCGTATGCAGTTGTGCCCGGTGTACCTGACCTAAGCTAGCGGCTGCGATCGGGATCGGATCGAAGTTGCGGTAAAGCACCTGAATCGGTTTGCCCAGATCTTGCTCGATAATGGTTCTGACTTGCTCATAGCTGAAGGCAGGCACTTTATCCTGCAACTTGGAAAGTTCTTCAACATACTCAACGGGAAACAAATCGGCCCGCGTAGAGAACAGTTGCCCTACCTTGATGAATGTTGGCCCTAAATCGAGTAAGGTATCCCGAATCCAGACAGCCTGTGCCCTGCGGCGTTTCGCCTGTTTCTCCTCGGTCATGCCACCCCGGTAACTCCAGGGTTTTTTGTATAGCCACTGGACGTAGAGCAGTGTCAAGACAAATGACCAGATATCGATGAAGCGACGACGGCGGGAATAGTTTTCGCGGTTCCAGCGGTAGGCTTTATCGCTATAAGATTTCGTTCGTTGGTGGCTGGAGCGGGACGATCGCTCCGCTGGTTCTGGTTCTGTTGCAAAAGAATTCTTATTTTGCCAATGGCTCGCCGGAGCCAGAAATTCCTGGTAATTCTGGAGGTCTTCTCCAGACAAATCAGGTAGATCCGGATCTCTATCCTGAATCCCTGGAGTGACGGATGGCAGACGATGCGAAGCAGGTAAGGGGTGCTGGTTTACGTCTTGAGCCTGCCGAAAGCCAGCAACCTTGCTATTTTCATGAGTCCAAACAGCTAAATGATCACTACTGCTCTGCTCGTCCTCGTCAAAGGGAGCACTGAAACCGTTTGTAGAGGTATTGTGCCCGTTGTCAGTCTCTAAAGACTGGTCTGAGGCTGCAGGATCATAGGGAGAACCAGACACTCGAATTTCCGTTCCGTATGCGTCAATGTACGTAGGCTAGCAAGGGTGAGAATTTTGGCGATCGAATCAGGAAGCCGGACTGCGATATTGCTTGAGTTCTGAGCGCAACCGAGCAATCTCAGCCCGTAGCTCATCAATCACACTCTGCAAATCCGCAGGTTCTCCATCCGAACTGATGAGAGTAGTCCCCGTTCTTCCCTGCATGGCGGCCTCCTCTTCCCGTTTAGCCCGCTCCATCAATTGTTCGGTAAACTGACGTAACTGTTCTCGCAGTTCAGCATCTAATTTACCAACTTCACTTAAAGCATTGCTCAAAGAGGATTCAGCCTGTTCGTATAAGGTATCGGCTAACGCTCTACCAATGAAAAAGGCATGAACAATGGGGTTACTCATAAAGAAACTTTACACGCTCCGCCTGAATTATAGCGTGCTTATCCCAGGGAAAGGGTAAGCCTTAGGCTTTATTGTGGGGTAACTGAAGTGCTGGGAGTAGATTCTTCTGACTTCGGTGCTACAGAGGTGGGGGGAG
>JBBIQC010000358.1:0-5495 GCA_037442585.1 Oscillatoriales cyanobacterium bin_317 | reverse complement strand
GGCTACCGATTGTTAGAAGAAAGTTTGCCGGAAGATGTCCGGGCTATCTATCTGGCTGGGAATACTTGGACGCAGGACAACCAGTTAGCGACCAAATAACCTCTTGGGGAATAGACGATCGCTAACGGGTGTGTAACGCTGTTAGTAGACGTTTTAGGGATTTTGGATTTTGGATTTTAGATTTTTGATTTTGGATCAGTCTGAAATTAGAGTCGAACCTCTGATACCGATTGAAATCGTAGATTGCATAGATTGTAGGGTTGAAGTTGAACTCCAGCAGCGTTCTGCAATCTAAAATCGCAAATCGAAAATCTAAAATAGTCTGAGATCCGCTCAGGAGGTAAGGCTATGAATCGTTGGATTTCTGGATTCGATCGCTCCAGGGCTTGCATGGGAAAAGCTGGGGCGATCGTAGTTTTATCCCTGCTGGGAGTGTTGGCTCTCCTGCCCAATGAGGCGCAGGGGCAGAGTTTGAATCAGCAGATGACGGTTTACCTGAATAGTGGTAGCCGCAGTCCGCAGCGAGATATGGCCGATCAACTGATGGGGGTGGGGAAAGCCCACGCGGATATGGGAGATTGGCAGGGAGCGATCGTCTCCTGGCAACAGGCCCAGCAGCTTTATTTGCAAGCCGGAGACATGGACGGTCAGGGTCTGGCTTTTAACTATCTGGCGATCGCCTATGCTCACCAGGGGCTACCGCGAGCCACGGAAGATGCTCTGCGTCGGCAACTGGCCGTTTCCCGTGATCAGAGGGATTTCAACACTCAAATTTACGCCAATAACAATCTGGGACAGGCGCTGGCTCCCAGAGCAGGGGGCAGTCCAGCGGCTGGAAGTCTGTTTATTGAAGGGTTGGATGTGGCTTCCAGTGTACGGAACCATCGCGACGAAGCACATACAGCCCAAAATATGATCTGGCTGGCCAACAGTCTAAATCAGCCCGAACTCAATACTCGTGAGTATGAAATGGCGTTTCTCCCGCCCTCCGAATGGGTCGCCAATCCTATTAGCTATGGGATCAAATTGGGACAGCACGGTGATGTCCGGATGGCCGAGCAGCGCTACTACATGGCAACTCAGTTTTATGACGTAACAGAGACAATGGCTAAAGCCGGAAATAGTCCTGCGCTACAGCTTGCCGCCCTCGATCGCTTAATCAAGGCGTATCGAATCATGGGACGGTATGATCTGGCCAGAGATGCCCTGGATGAACGGCTGCAGGTAGTGCAGAAATTGGGCCGACCGCAAGAAGAACTGGCAATCCTAACCCTGCAGGGAGAACTGAACCGGGAGATCGGTCGTAATTTGGTCGCTCAAAAGTATTACGAGCAGGCACTGGCGGTTGCCAAGCGTCTCAATAATCAACAGCAGGCTGACTTGATCCGGGGCCGACTCGCAGCCCTGGAGAATGAAGTCAGGAAATAGCGATCGCTATACTGGGAACTACCAGGTTAAGGGAACAGTCACCTAGTTTTACACCTACATCGTTCAGTCTCTCTCATCACGGTATTCACTATGCATCTTTCTCGTCTGGTACGTCAGGGATTAGCCTTCCTGTTGGGTTTGACTATGACCCTCGGCGTTGGGGTTTTGACTCCAGAAACTGCGAAAGCATTGCCCTGGCAGCAACTGATTTTAAATGGCATTCAATTGTTGCAGTTAAATACACTCTCGCCGCAGCAACGGGTTCAGTTAGGGGAAAGCATTCATCAACAGGTCACCAGCAACTACCGCATCAATACCAATCCTCAAACCAATGCTCTGGTGAATCGCATTGGGCAACGCTTGGTGTCTGCCAGCGACTGCTCCCAATATCCCTTCCGCTTCTATGTCGTGCAGGATTCTCAAATCAACGCCTTCGCTACTACAGGCGGCTTTGTTTACGTCAACACGGGCACCATTAAAGCCGCTGATACGGAAGATCAGTTAGCATCCGTGATGGGTCATGAAATTGGCCACATTTGTAATGACGATTTGGTGAAACGGTTGAAGAAGACCAGTTTGGCTCAGGGTGCTTTGACTGCAGCTGGGATGGATCGCAATGCCCTGGCGGGAATCGCTTACAAACTGGCTGTCGATCTGCCCAATAATCGCCAGGATGAATTTAATGCCGATACGAAGGGACTTCAATATCTCACCCGTGCTGGATACGATCCACGTGCTATGCCTGCCTTTCTGAGTAAATTATTGCAATCCCCATCTCCCCCAACCTTTTTGAGTAACCACCCCGGCACCCGCGATCGTATTGCCGCTCTGGAACAAAAAATTAATCAGGGCACCTATTAAACCCGGTCAGTTCCCCATCCTTTTGCGACCAAGGCCTCTGCTTGAGAGAACAGGCGATCGCGCCATGTTTCAAAACTAGCAGGTTCCATAGCCCATCGAATTTGAGTTGAGTCCGGTGGCGGAAATACTTCCATGGGAGCAGCGATCGCGGCTGGAGTTGGAGATGGCTGGGCCGGAACAGTTAGCCAGGGTCATTAAGACAGGCGATCGCATATTGGCAGAATTATAAGAACGAAATTAGGGAATCGAAATGTTGCTACAGGCGACTCATCGCTTCTTCAAACTTAACTGCCAGGGCCAGGAAGCCATCTCGGTCTGGATGCATATCGTCATACCAGGTATAGGGTTCTGTGACCCGGCGACAATCGAGATATTGGGCCTTCGTCGATTGAGTGGCTCGTTTAATGACCTCATTCAGTTTGTCAATAATCGAGGCGATAATTGGCCCCATCAAATGATCTGGAATGCCTTTTTTGCGTAAATACTGCCCAATATAGGTTCCCCCTTTCACCAGTGGACGGGGGTAATCATAGCCGTAGCAGATTATTTTGAGAGCAGGAAACTGTGACAACTCAGCCAACAGAGTTTTGTAACCCTTCTCAATCTGAACCAGCGCAGCCTCGCCTTCCTTCGTCAAATATTGATCTAAGGGACGGGCAGGATCATAGGTATACACATAACTGCCATTGGCTAATCCAAGTTGCAGATCGTTCCCACCAGCACTGAACATAAAGTACTCGGGTTTCTCCTGAACCAGTACTTTCATGTACTCCTGATCACGCAGAATTCGCTCCAGGGTGTGTCCCCAATAGGCAATGTTTCTCATCCTGAAGCGTCCGTTGCGTTCAATCCAATCAGCGATCGCAGGCGGACGAATCAGCACAGGCAGATTAAACCAGGAATCCCCTTCGGCAACAACGCGCTTCTGCCCAACAAAGGCAAAGGTTTCAAGACGGGCATCTCGTTCTTCGCTGATAATCCGCAGCATCCGATAAATCTCAGCATCCACATCGTAGTCAGGAGGAGGTTGATCAATCAGTGCATCCGCCCGAAAAACCAGCTTGGGAATTGGAGATTGCGGGTCGAAATCGACGTAATCGGGCAACTTCTCCAGGGGCATTGTCCGTTGTTCGATCGCAGTTCTGAACTCGTTGAAGGTAAGTCGTTTAGCCATTTGATTTTTAAACCTCTCCAGAGTGATTACGGGTGCGGGAGATGGCAAGGCTGCACAGTGCGATCGCCAGCACCAGCACCAGGAAGGTAACAATGATCAGCGCAGAAGCATAGCCAAAATCCAGATAGCGCAGGGCATTGGCATAGATGTAAAGCGAGACAACTTCTGTTGCTCCACCGGGACCACCCCCTGTCATCACCTGCACCAGATCAAAAATGCCGAAGGCTTGAGCGAAACGGAACAGCGTTGCCACCACAATTTGCGGCATCAGCAGGGGCAGGGTAATTTCCCAGAAGCGCTGCCAGGGTGAGGCTCCTTCGATCGCATAGGCTTCATACAAATCCGCCGGAACAGATTGCAATCCAGCCAGCAGCAGAATACTGATAAAGGGAGTGGTTTTCCAGACATCGGCCACAATCAGCGCCAGGGTAGCGGTGAACGGTTCTCCCAACCAGTTGATGCCATCCTTAATCAGTCCCAGCCGCAGCAAAATGTCATTGGCAATCCCGAACTGGTCATTGAAAATCCACGTCCATCCCAGGGCAATTAGAGCCGTAGGTAAGGCCCAGGGGAGCAGGGCGATCGTGCGCACCACATCCCGTCCCCGAAAGGCCCGATCCAGCACCAGAGCGATCGCCATGCCCAGGATCAATTCCACCAGTACCGAAATGACCGTAAACCGAAAGGTAATCCCAAAGGTCTGCCAGAAATGAGCATCGCCCAGGATGCGGATGTAGTTATCCAGTCCCACAAAAATCGGTTCTAACTCGGTTCCCAAATTCTGAGCAAAGAACCCCAGCCAGATGGAACGACCAATGGGATAGGCAAATACCACCAGCAGGACGATCACCGCTGGTAAGAGCAAATAGAGGCCCGTGCGTTGTTCTTGCGATCGGAGGGAGTTTGTCATGGTCATCCGTCATGGGTCATTGAGTGAGAGCAGCACTGCAACCGATTTCATGGGGAGGTAGAGGTTCATGGGATTTTGCCTGAACGGCTGAAAGCCATGTTTCATATAAAAGTCTACTGCGCTCTCATCTAAAGCTTCTGCGATTACCGCTAAAGATGCAACCTGTCTAGAAGCCTCTAGCGACTTTTTGAGCGCATCCACCAGCATGAGCGCACCAAATCTTTCTTAAAACTGCCAAAACCTTTCAGGAATGTGCAGAAATTATTAGCAGAGTTTACTCCGGAGACGCTGGAAGTTATTTGTCCAGGAACGAATACTGGATTGCTGCGCGGTCAACACTTCATCCATCATGGGTATGAGCAGCTACAGCAGTGCCAGGATTTGTAAAAACTGGATCGCTTACCATAAAAGATAAATTCCGCTTTCGCTCTATGCTGACCGATGCTCCAGTCCTAACCGTGCCTCAACCCGTTGGTGAAAAGCGGGTGGTTTTTCATTACCTGAACTGGCAGGCTTACCAGCAAATTTTGCAGGCACTGGGGGAAAGCCGATCGGCCCGCTTAACCTGCGATCGCGGCATCCTGGAAATTACCATACCTCTGGAAGATCACGAATTTGCCGCCCGCCTGATTGAGCGATTCATTTACTTCCTGGTGATCGAAATGGGGCTGAAAATTAAAACAATGGGATCAACAACGCTGGAGCGGGAAGATCTCGATCGCAGTCCAGAACCCGACAATGCCTACTACATTCAAAACCAACCGCTGGTTGCAGGCAGAATGGTGAATCTGCACCAAGACCCGCCACCGGATCTGGTCGTAGAAGTGGATATTACCCATACGGATATTGATAAACTGCGGCTGTACGCCAGCATGGGGGTGCCGGAGTTCTGGCGCTACAACGGGCAGGTGTGGCGAATTTACCAGTTGCAGGCGGGACAGTACCAGGAACGGGATACCAGTCCGACGTTTCCGTTTGTGCCCAAGGAAAAGTTGTATGAGTTTTTGACTCAGGCATTGCAGGATAAACAGACTTTTGGCACGGCGACCGTGTTTTTTAATCTCAATGGGCTGCCATTGATGCAACCATAACCCGGTTCGCATCGCCCAACATAAGGCTAAG
>JBBIQC010000357.1:0-5538 GCA_037442585.1 Oscillatoriales cyanobacterium bin_317 | reverse complement strand
TCCGCATGTCCTGAAAGATCCCTGCTTTGGAAACCTGTTGCCTGAAGCGCCGTAATGTAGATTCAATGCCTTCGTTTTCGCCTGGTATGACTTGAGCCACGCTGAACACTCCTTAAGAACGAATGGGGAAGGCGATAAAGTTCTCAACCCAGGGTAGTACGGCTTCTGCAGTTGAAGGACTGAGAAGCAAGGGTACTTTATCCAGGTGAGCAGTGCTATAAAAAGCTCCAGCAGAATAAAGCAGTTGTCTAACTCTGCTGGAGACTTTAAGCAATCGATGGTTTGTAATGTGGATTAATAGCGACGATCGCTGTGGCGATTATTGCTCCAATTTCCCCTATCCGAAGGGTTTCTGTCCTCACGGGGTCTAGCCTTATTCACCTTGAGATCGCGTCCCATCCATTCCGCTCCATCCAGCGCTTCAATGGCGGCGTCTTCCTCGGCTTCTGAACCCATGTCCACAAACGCAAATCCGCGTGCCCGACCCGTTTCCCGATCGGTGGGCACTTGAACCCGGTTGACCGTGCCATATTCTCCAAACGTATCCTTCAGGTCTTCCTGAGTCACCTTGTAGGATAAATTACCAACATAAATAGACATAGAGCTTCTCCAAGCATCTAAAAACTGTAGAGAGTTAGATTCGGAGAAACGCTTATCTAGAGAAAAACGAATTACACGACCGAAAATAATTCCTATGGCGCGATCATAACATGCTTTCAATCAACAGGTTGGCGCTTGAGGCAGAGTTGTTCACCTGGCGAATATGACAAGATAAAAGGAGTGTTTAGCGTATCTGGATCGATGTCTTCTATAGACCCATCTTTAAAGTCTGCTCTCGACCATCTGCGTGAGATTCGATCGTCTCTGCTGTCTCTACACAAAGCACTACTGGACTCGGAACAGGAAGCTTATGAGCGGGTCAACGGGCCAATTAAAACGAAAGGAGAGTTATTTCAACTGGTGGTTGGAGATGAGTGGTTTAACTGGTTACGGCCAATCTCCCAGTTTATTGTCAGAATTGATGAATCACTCGCTTCTAAGGAATCCATGACTTTAAATGAAGCGAATGAATTGATTGAGCAAGCCAATACCCTCCTGAATCCCTTGGAAGTGGGGACAGAACCTGAAGAACGCTATTATCAAGTGATCCAGCGTGATCCCGATGTTGCCTATATGCACGCGAGGATGATGAATCTGCTCAAGCGGAACAGTTGAGAATTGAAAGTTAAGAGTTAAGGGTTGGGAAATGCGATCGCTCGCTGCCGTCCTGACTCCGATTAATTCTTAACTCTCAACTTTTAACGCTTAACTCTCTCTACAGCGTATTTAACCGAATTTCACCCGTCAGACTGGCGGCCTGGTTTCTCACCGCACTCCAGGCACTGTGATGAGCTTTTTCCTCTTCTCCATACCATTGCAGGGCAGAGTTGAAAGCAACCCGGTAGAGATTTTGGGCGGTTTCGGAAAGGCGATCGCGAATAGCGGCAGGAAGTTCTCGATTCGTCCGGTAAGGCATTTTGATACCCTCTAGCTCAAGTGGGATAATTAATCCTAATTCCGCGGCATCTGGCGGGGGAGTATCTTTAGACTGAAAACCCATTCAAATGAGCCTGTTTAGCCCCACAATTTATAGAAGGTTGGATGGATAGAACCTCAAGGAGTCAACATTGATTACGAGTCCCTTTAAGACAACCAAATCAGATGAAATTTTTGCGGCTGCCCAAAAACTCATGCCGGGTGGTGTGAGTTCGCCTGTGCGGGCTTTCAAGTCGGTGGGTGGGCACCCGATCGTGTTCGATCGGGTGCAGGGAGCTTATGCCTGGGATGTGGATGGCAACCAGTACATTGACTATGTGGGTACCTGGGGGCCAGCCATTTGTGGCCATGCCCACCCGGACGTGATTCAGGCCATTTGTGAAGCGGCTCAGAAGGGCACCAGTTTTGGCGCACCCTCCTACCAGGAAAACGTTCTGGCCGAAATGGTGATTGATGCCGTTCCCAGCGTGGAAATGGTGCGCTTCGTCAACTCCGGTACGGAAGCCTGTATGTCTGTCCTGCGCTTAATGCGAGCTTTCACCGGACGGGACAAAATCATCAAGTTTGAAGGCTGCTATCACGGCCATGCCGATATGTTCCTGGTGAAAGCCGGATCCGGTGTGGCAACGTTGGGGCTACCGGATTCTCCTGGTGTACCCAAATCAACCACGGGCAACACCCTGACGGCTCCCTTCAACAACCTGGAAGCGGTCAAAGCCTTATTCCATGAAAATCCGGGCGAAATTGCTGGGGTGATTCTGGAACCTGTGGTAGGCAATGCCGGCTTTATTCCTCCCGATGCCGGATTTCTGGCTGGCCTGCGAGAACTAACCCGCGAAAACAATGCTCTGCTGGTGTTTGATGAAGTCATGACAGGCTTCCGCATTGCTTATGGTGGCGCTCAGGAGAAGTTTGGCATTACTCCCGACCTGACCACGCTCGGTAAGGTGATCGGTGGAGGCTTGCCCGTAGGTGCTTATGGTGGACGGCGAGACATTATGGAAATGGTGGCTCCGGCTGGCCCCATGTATCAGGCGGGAACCCTATCTGGGAACCCTCTGGCGATGACCGCAGGCATCAAAACCCTGGAACTGCTCCATCAGCCAGGCACTTATGACTATCTCGATCGCATCACCAAGCGGTTATCCGATGGTTTGCTGCAGGTGGCTCAGGAAACAGGTCATGCTGCTTGCGGGGGTCAGATCAGTGGTATGTTCGGCCTGTTCTTTACCGAAGGGCCAGTCCATAACTACGAAGATGCCAAAAAGTGCGACTTGAATAAATTCAGTCGCTTCCATCGCGGCATGTTGGAGCATGGGGTCTATCTGGCTCCCTCCCAATTTGAGGCAGGCTTTACCTCCCTCACTCATACAGAGGCGGATATCGATCGCACCCTGGAAGCCGCCCGTACCATTTTGTCGAGCCTGTAATTAAGACCATAGAGACGTTTCGCCGAAACGTCTCTACCTGCCGTTAACATTCACAACCGGGATGACCGCAGCCACGCCCATTAGGATGACCTTCAGCACAGGCTTCGGTGCAGTAATACTTACCGTCTTTCTCAATCGCACCTGCACCGGGAGTAACCATGCAGTGACAGCGTTCGCAGGCGCATTTGACTTGAGTGGCAGTCGTCATGGGATTACCTCATTAACATCTCTTCAGCGTAGCTTCTGGCCTGAACTGAACCGCCAGGGTTAACAATTTCTTCGGGGGGCAGTGGGTCGGTAGATGGGGCTGTCATCGCTCATCGGCCATTCGTCATGGGTCAATGACAGGTTGCAAATGACAAAAGACAGATGACTAATGACAACCCCCACTCAGAAAATAATTGGTTTAGCTGATTAACCTGGCAAAATCGACTCGTCCTGAGAGGTTCTAAAGTGAGCGGAGTCCGATCGCGCCAGCCTTAACCAGTTTCCCTCTGGAGTGGAGTAGCCCAGTTCTGCCACATAATCCCGTCCGGTGGAGTTGCTGGCGGTGGGATCACCAAGGAAGACATGGCGATCGCAATCTGATTCCAAACAATCGAACTCGGCCATGCTGTGAGGTTCCTGCGTATCTGGATGCATGTCAGTGACATCATAAATCCGCAGTTTCAACTGTTCGCCGCCCTGCTGCCGAGCCGCCGCTTTTGCCGCTTCCGGCACCTCCCAATAGGCATAACCATGAGCGGCATCACGGGGTACTAGAATAATCCGACTGGCTTCGTGCTCTTCCCCAATGGGGGGAACAGCAGGTGTGGGAGCAACCGGAGTCGTCGGAATCCCAGGCATGCGATCGCCAGAGGTAACCGTCTTACCCACCGCATCTGCGCTTACTGGAGTTGCAGTGGTGTTGGCAGCCATGGTTTTACCAACTACCCCTGCGCCTGCCAGAGTTGCAGCGGCGGCAGCAGCGGCCGTGCCAATACTGGCTGTACCAATTCCAGTATTACCTGCGGCAGCCACAGTTTCGGTTGGGCTACATTTGGGAACCCGCACATGGGTCGAGCGAGCCAGTTTTGTCCAACCCCCATCTTCTGTGGGATAACCAATTTCTACGAGATAATCTCGATCGTCCAGGGCGATCGGCAGGTGCATATCCTGTTCTCCAGACGGACAATCAAATTGCTTCATGCTGTGGGGTTGCTGCCGATCCAGATCAATTCCTGTCACGTCGTAAAGCCGCAAGGCCAGATTTCTGTCTCCAGCCGTTTTGGCATCCGGCAGTTCCCAGTAGGCATAAGCATCCCGACAATTACGAGGGGTGAGAATAATCCGGTTGCGATCGCTCACAGGAGCTGCCACAGGAGCCGCCTGATTGCGTCTGAACAGCCATGCCGCCAAGGGAATCCCAATGATGGGTACAAGCAACCACCACCAGGGATTAGGAGCCGTCTTTTCGGGTGTGGTTGCCGGAGCCGGAGCCTGGGGAGAAGCTGTAGCTTCTGCGGTAGGACTGGTGGCGGCAGGAGAAGTTTCTGTCCGGGCCGCTTCAATTATTCGTTGATTGGCTGGAGTGACTGCAAATCCCAGGAAAGCTTTCGCACCCGTACTGGGGGTTGGCCCCTTGTAGATGTAATACAGAGATTGCGAAAAGGGATATTTGGGATCCGTGGGCGGCGTATTATGCATCAGCACAATTCGCACATCGGGCTGTTCCACAACCTGTTCTGCGATCGCGTAGCCCAGTCCATCCTGACCCAGTTTGGCAATTACCGCTTCTGTGCTGTCTTCCACCTGCACGGCGGTTGACCCAGTTTTGAAAGGAGCCTTCTGGAATACGGGATAATTTTGAAACGCCTGTCGGGTGTCACTGGTTGCAGGGCGATCGACCAGACGTACCGGAGCCGATGGGCCACCTACTTGAGACCAGTTGGTGACTTCGCCTCTAAAAATCTGGGCAAACTGGTCAACGGTCAAACTGCCCTTAAAGGGACTCTCTGGCCCAACAATCATGGCAATTTTATTACGAGAGACAGGCACCGCTACCAGACCCTGAGCTTTTTCGGCTTCCGTCAGCGGACGACCGATCGCGGCCAGATCGGCCTTCCCCGCAGCAACTGTAGCAACCGCTTCATCAGAACTGGCAGGAGTTACCGTGACACTGGTGCCGGGGTACTGCTCCTCAAAGCTTTGCTTCAGCGCCTCACTAATCTTCTGCATAGTGCTGGAGCTATCCACAACTACCTTGGTTCCCTGGGGCACGCTGGTAGGAAGCGGAAAAGCGGCTGAAGGAGTTGACTGTGCAGAGGCGGGTTGAAGCGTTAAGCCTGCAATCTGGGGCTTTGGAGCAGTGGCAAAGGCAAGCAGCACAGCCAGGGGAAGTAGCGGCACATAGTTCTTGGATCGAGTGGTCATATCCATCTCCCTGACGAAGTAGAAAGTTTCGATCGGAAAAAAACCTATGACTCAGTGTTCTTTGGAATTGGGATGAATGGAGTTTTCTTAAGGTTAGATTCAGATTTCTACTAACCGACTTAAACCAAGTCCAGCGAGAGAACGGTCATTTTCCGATCAG
>JBBIQC010000356.1:0-5540 GCA_037442585.1 Oscillatoriales cyanobacterium bin_317 | reverse complement strand
TAGCCGCTGGGCCGATCCGAACGACGCGCGTCGGCCCGACAATATTCCCTATTGAAGATTGCTGCGCTCCCAGTCGGTTTGCCCTATATTTTTCGAGGACCAAATGAAACATAATCGCTGGGCCACTTTTTGCAGATTCAGTAGACCCTGTTCTATGGTATTGAGGTGATCCTTGGCTTCCTCAATAAAATAGCCCATGATTCGCTGCTGTTGATCAGGCTGCATGGTTGTGCTCCATTCCTTGGGGAGGGTAATGATGACTAATGTTCATGCCCCGGTTTGCTTTAATGTACCTGATTCAAGGGGAATTGACATCCAAGTGCGAGGGGCCCTATCTTGACTACTTACGCTCAATGGTTTCAACCCGGAATCTTTCTACAGACGTGAGCAGATCGCGGGCAACTCCGACCAGATTTTGCAGTGAGCCGGATACTCGCTGAGCCTCCTGAGAGGTCTCCTGAGCGGTTAACTCAACGGATTGCATCACCTGAGCTACAGCGCGAGAGGTTTCGGTTTGCTCAACGGTATCGGCCGTAATCGATTGCACCAGCACATCAATCCGGTTCGACACTTGAATAATGTCTTCCAGTGATCGTTTTGCCTGCTCAGCCAACCGTGTCCCCTCAATGACCTGCTGAGTTCCTTCCTCCATGGCCGTCATCACAGATCCGGTTTCACTTTGAATCTGCAATACGATTTGTTCAATTTCCTTTGAGGCTTTTGCGGCTCGATCGGCCAGTTGTCTCACCTCATCAGCCACGATCGCGAAGCCCCGACCTGCTTCCCCGGCTCTGGCCGCTTCAATACTGGCGTTCAGAGCGAGCAAGTTGGTACGGGAAGCAATTTGGGAAATCAAGGCAACAATCTTGGAAATTTCCTGCGAGGATTCGGCCAACCGCTTTACCTTACGGGTAGTTTCCGCCACAGTTTCTCGGATTTGCAAAATCCCAGCAACAGTTCGTTCCACCGCTTCCCCTCCCTTGAGGGCTGTAGAAGATGCAGAACGAGCCACTTCTTCTGCTTCACGGGCGCTTTCTGCCACCCGTTGAATGGATTCCGTCATTACTTGAACAGAATTCAAGGTAACGGCTAACTCTTCTGCCTGCCGCAATGCATCTGAGGAGAGGCTACGAGCAAACATTTCGTTATCTGTCGAGCCTTTACTCACCTGCCGCGCTGCAACTTTTACCTGTTGCACAATCTCGCGCAGGTTCTGGATGGTCAGGTTAAAGGAGTCAGCGACTGCACCCAGTACATCAGCCGTCACTTCTGCCTGTACAGTCAAATCGCCTCGTGCGGCACCTTCCACATCATCCAGTAAACGAATCACTTGTCGTTGCAAGTCTTCTTTAGCCTGTTCCTGCTCTTCGGCTTTGCGTTGCGCTTCGCTGGTCGTGGTCAGAATCACTCGCGACATCTGATTAAAGCCAGTGGCCAGTTGACCGAATTCATCTTCTGAGTAAACCGTTGCACGGGCATTCAGGTTGCCCTGAGAAACCGCGTTGAATTGAGCCTGTAAGTCATCCGTGGAGCGCTTAATTTGTTTGGCAGTGATTTGCCCCACAGCAAAGGAAACCCCTCCGCCTACCAGCCCTCCAGCCAGTGCCATCAGCCACCCGGTATTGCGTAGTTCAGAAACAACAGCAGGATTATTGTTTTCTGAGGCTTTAGAGGCGGCATAGACATTCACCCCAGCTACAGCCAAGGCTGCCAAGAATCCTGCGGCAACAGCAGCAATCATTTGTTTGGTTGCGATCGGGGCATTTTCCAGGAAAGCAAAAAATCCTTGCTCAACCGTCGGCCCCGCCTCTACTCCAGCTTGATCCAGTTGGGTGAAGGCAGGCACCTGATCCGAGGTGCTGGCCAGACTAAAAACTTCATCGTCTCGGATGATGGAGCGATCGCTAACGGGGCTGAAGTTAAAACTGCTGGAGGTATCACGAGGTTCAGCCGTGCTGGTGGACAGGCCAAAATCTGCTCCAACCGCAGGGCGGGTGAAGCCAGCCGAGTTGTCGGACAGATCGAAGTCTGACAAGTTACCCAGGTCATCGAATTCGTCAAACTCGTCCAGAAAATCAACGTTACTCTGCCCAGAAGAACCAGTGCTATCCGAGAAGGAATTCATGTAAGACGATGACTCAGATGCCTCTGCTCCAAAGTCACCGAGCGGAGTATGTTCAAAGGTCGTATCAAATGCTTGCTCACTATCGTCATAGGCACTGGTGCTACCCATAAACAAGGTTTCATCTTCGCCCGGTGGCAGTGTAGTGGCAGCGTTTCCTCGACTTCCCGTAGGAGATTCTGGAGGACGATCGCTGAAAACATTTCTATCTTCCGGGGCACTGAAATCAGGAGTTGCATCCTCTGGCAAGTCAAGCGGAGCAAAAGCATCCTCAAAGTCATCAAGTGCTGCTGGAAACGAATCGGAGTACTCCGTAGAGGTGGCGTGATCGTCGCCAGCCATTGCAAAGGGAGCATCAGTAGTTCCCTGGACAGTAGGTTGGGAGAAGGGATCGGCTACTCCATAGTCCTGAGTTGAAAAAGCGTCATCGATCGCAAAGGGATCGGAAAAGGCATCTGGATGATCTCCTGTGCCCTGAACCGTCTCTGTTTGACTGGTAGTGCCGAATGGGTCATGAAATGGTTCTGCTGACTGGAACGGTTCCCCCACTTCTGTATTTAACTGATCCAGTTCCAGAGCATCGAAATGCTCTAAGTTGTCTGATTCCGCAGGTAACGAAGTTTCCTCATCCTGCCAGGCTGTGGTTCCGGCAAAATCTGCGAAATCTTGTCTGCCAAAATCCTGCTCATCAAAGTTCTGGTCATTCAGACTTTGATCACCAAAATCCTGCCTGCCGAAGGTTTGATCATCAAAGGCATCGCCGAATGCATCATCCTCAGCAAACGCAAAATCATCGCCTGCCATCCCCTGACCATTTCCATGCTCCTGGATGTGTTGCAGTCCTTGACTGGCGTAGTTTGTAAATTCCGGGTCGGTGGTCAGGTGCAGCACAGATTCATACTGCTCTTTGGCGATATCATACTGCTGCAACCCATAGCAGTAGATATGGCCCCGCAGAAGACAGGCACTGGGGTCGCTGGGAAAATCTTTGACGAGACGGTCTACGATCGTGGCCGCTTCGTCGTAGCTACCATTCATATAGGCGATTTGCGCCCGCTGGTATTCTTGGGCGTACTCAGTACCTGCTGTCATGTGTCTTCTCCCAGTTAATTGTTGAGTACGGTAACCTGGCTTCCCTGGAAAGCTTACCCAGTACTAAACGAATAGCATTCATCCTAGCTCTGAATTCTAGGATAGAATCTCTATTTTCGTTGCCAGCTTCCAGGTTCCTCATGTTGACCTGCTCCCTATGCCGCCCATCGTGCTGATCTCAAAATAGCGACTTGATCCAGCAAACGAAGATGTTTATTGTCCTGCTCGTTGAGCAACCATTCCCCGCGCAGGAAGGGTGCTACGCTGTCAGGCACGTTCGTTGCTACCTGAACTTCATCCAAATCCAGCCACTCCATGCCGACGATGCGATCGACCGCCAGCCCTAACATGATGTCTTGATCTTCCACCGCAATGACCGAGACTTCCGGTTTATCCGTGTTCAGGGGCGTAGGATCGCCCAAGAACTGTCCCAGGTCGGCTACCCACACGACCCGACCGCGCACATTCAGCGTGCCCAGTAGTAAAGGTGAAACATTGGGGATGGGGGTAATGCGATCGGGGGGCGGAGACAATACTTCCTTAATTCCCGTTGCTGGCAGAGCAAATTCGTTTCCCGAAGCGACGTAGAACCGCAGGTGTAACTCACCCTCCGGACTTTCCAGTTCCTGAAACTCCGGGGCTTGGTCTTGTCCTCTACCAGTTAGAAAATCAGGGTTGCCTACCATGCTACCAATCCTTTAGCCTCTCAACAGTTGTTTCACGGTGCCAACCAGTTCAGTGGGCTGAAACGGCTTGGCAATGTAAGCGTCCGCCCCCTGTCGCATCCCCCAGTAACGATCAAATTCTTCACCCTTAGAAGAACACATGACAACGGGTACATTCTGGGTCTTGGGATCAGATTTAAGGCGACGACAAACTTCGTACCCGTTCATTCGGGGCATGACAATATCTAGAACCACTAAGTCAGGACGGTTGCCTTGAATCTGTTCCAGGGCCTCTACTCCATCGCTCGCCACGGTCACTGTTAAACCGCTTCCTTTGAGGAGATCCTTAATCATTTCCCGTTGGGTGACACTGTCTTCCACAACCAGAACTGTACTCATACTTCCTACCCGCTTGCCGGTTTCAATGTTACTGGGAAGAACCCAACATCGTTCACCATTGAACTGCTAATAACTAAAGTACCCTTAATTTTTAATTAAGTGGTGTTGTTGAGGCTGAACTTGCATCCGTTCTCTCAATTTGTAACCTATCGTCTGACGGATCTGCCAATAAAGTAACCGACTGAGACGGTTTAGCATACCCTAAACCGGCATATTTTTCGACTAACATCAATAGTTCACTTTCCTCGAAGGGTTTTGTTAAATAGTCGGTTGCGCCAACCAGTCTGGCCCGTACCCGCTCCGTTAAACTGTCTTTGCCCGCCAGCAGAACGATCGGTGTGTAACGGCAGGCTTTAGATTGACGTAACATACTGCACATTTCATAGCCATCTAGAGTAGGTATAACGGTATTGCACAGAATCAGGTCGGGTTGGAGCCGAATGATCAGGTTTAAAGCGTCAACCGGATCGGCGATCGTCGTTACCGCGTACCCATGAGGCTTCAGAATAGTCTGTACCGTTTCTCGGACACTGGCTTCATCATCCACACACACAATCGTTGGAGAGTGGGTGCTCGGAGCCGGATAACGACTGAATGAGAAAACTTTGCGGCCCATCCCGAAACCTGGCTCTTGGAAACCGGGTTGAGAGAGTTGAATGACTCCCTGCTGAATATAAGGATAAATTGCCCTGGCTACCGTGAGCATATCGCGGTTCAAGTAACGAGCAATCTGGCGAATAGAAGTCTTGCCATCTGCGAACCCAGAGAATTTACTAAAGGTGCGGTTGGAGAGCAAACCTTGCAAGCTGGCGATATCTGCGATCGCAAGGCACTGTTCAGGAGACTGAATGTAAGGATAAAGCTCTTTCCATTGCTGCACCTGTTTCATCATGCGAGTCAGTTGGGGTGAAATGTCCAGGGCAGTTAGCTGGGGAGATAGAGCTGGCCCAGTGGCAAAACCAAAACTGCCCTGGTGCAGGCTCAACAGGTCAAATAAGGTTTCATGCACCATGCCATGAATAATGCTGTGACTTTGAGCCGTCGTTAGCAGATGGTTTTCTAACAGCAGCCATAGATATTCGTACTCAGAAACATTCAATGCAGTGGAGGAGCCAGCCATCAACCGGGTGAGTGTCGCTTCCCCTTGATAACGCCGTGAGTAATCCTTTAAGCGAGAGAGATTATTGGGGGCATCAGTGGCATAAACAATCCGGCCGTTGATGAAAAAAACAAACCACGATCGACCTGCTGGTTGGAACGCT
>JBBIQC010000355.1:4071-5547 GCA_037442585.1 Oscillatoriales cyanobacterium bin_317 | reverse complement strand
CACCCTCTCGTAGGAGAAGCAGGACTCAGGAGTTGGCAACTTGAGCCGCATGAGAGGCAACTAATTCTGCAGGAGTCATCTGTTCGTAAAGTTCAAAGGGTTGGTGAATCCAGGGATTATCGGGCAGATAATCCACGTAATAGTCTGGTTCAATGACCGAACAATCTTTATACCAGAGAACAGCCGTGCGAATCTCCTCAATATAAAAGCCATACTTGCGATCGAGCCAGGTCAGTGTCTTTTTCAAAGTAAGGCCTGAATCCACCAAGTCATCCACCAGCAAGACGTGACTACCTAAATTAGCCGTTGTTTTGGTGAGATCCTGACTAAAGGTTAAGGAACCCCGCATCTGGTTGTTGGTTCCACCGTAAGACGAGGTCGCCAGGATAGCCAGCGGTATGTCATAGATTCTAGACAACAGATCGCCGACTCTTACCCCCCCTTTAGCCAAACAAATAATTTGGTTAAACGGCCAGTTGGACTGGTAGATTTTGACCGCAAGCTGTTCAATTTTGTGATGATAGTCGGCCCAGGAAACGTACAAATCTGACATGACTGGTGCAATAACAGAGGGTTTAGTGGATACTGGCCAAATCTTTGGCACAAAACAAGGTGGTGTAACCACTCAAAGATTAGGAAAATAATACAACCGTCTTCTAGATTCCCGCCATGAAACTTTAGGTAAGGGCGTAGCCTTTGGCGAATGATCCCTCAACTACACCGAAGAATCGCTATCCGAATGCCATGCCCCTACAGGTCTATGGTATGACCAGAGGCTTTTCAAACAACTGCTGAGAACTCCGAACTCTTAACTCTCAACTCTTAACTTTTAATTCTTACCATGCAGAATTCCACCCCTGAACCATCGCCTTTTTCGGAAAAATTGACTTTTAGTACCAAACTGGCTTACGGCGCAGGGGATTTGGGACCAGCCATTACCGCAAACATTCTGGCCGTCTTTTTGTTGATCTTTCTAACCAACGTAGCTGGGTTGAATGCAGCGCTGGCTGGCAGTGTCCTGATGATTGGTAAAGTTTGGGATGCGATCAATGATCCCATTGTAGGAATATTGAGCGATCGCAGCCGCAGCCGTTGGGGAAGACGCTTACCCTGGATGTTTTGGGGAGCGATTCCGTTTGGCGTGTTCTTCTTTCTGGAATGGATTGTGCCCAGCTTCGGGTCTGATCCAGCAACCAATCAGTGGGGATTGTTCTGGTATTACGTCATCATTGCCATCTTATTTAATAACTTCTATACCATCGTCAATCTTCCCTATACCGCCCTCACGGCCGAAATTACCCTGGATTACGACGAGCGCACCAGTTTGAATAGCTTCCGGTTTGCCTTTTCCATTGGCGGTAGCATTCTATCCCTGGTGGTGGCCCTGGGGGTGTTTGCCATCTTTAAGAATAGTCCCACGCAGCAGTATCTGGCTCTGGCAGGAGCGTGTGCCATTCTCTCAGTATTGCCTCTGTA
>JBBIQC010000355.1:0-4061 GCA_037442585.1 Oscillatoriales cyanobacterium bin_317 | reverse complement strand
CATTCGCAAGCGCGTACTGGCGATCGAGCGTCACCGCCAGGATACGACCGTCGTTGAACAACCAATTCCCTTACCAGAACAAATTCGGATTGCCTTTAGTAATCGCCCCTACCTGTTCGTCATTGGCATCTACCTGTGTTCCTGGCTGGCGGTTCAGAACACGGTGGCAATCATTCCCTATTTCGTCAAAAGCTGGATGGGCCTTACCGAACGGGATTTCACTCAGGTTGTGATCGCGGTTCAGGTGACGGCCCTGATTATGTTGTTTGTGTGGACTCGACTGTCTCAACGAATTGGCAAAAAAGTGGTCTACTTCATGGGCATGACCTTGTGGATCATTGCCCAAATCGGGCTGTTCTTTCTGCAACCGCATCAGGTGGGCTTCATGTACTTTCTGGCTGTCCTGGCTGGATTTGGTGTGTCTACGGCCTATCTCATTCCCTGGTCGATGATTCCCGATGTAATTGAACTGGACGAGTTAAACACGGGTCAGCGACGCGAAGGAGTATTTTACAGCTTCATGGTCGTGTTGCAAAAAGTGGGATTGGCGTTTGGGCTATTTCTGGTCGGCCAAACTCTCAATGCATCCGGCTTTATTTCCGCTGCCGCTGGACAACCCGAACCCACTCAACCAGAATCTGCCCTAACGGCCATCCGCTGGATGATTGGCCCCCTTCCTGCCCTAGTTCTGGTCATTGGATTATTACTGGCCTACCTGTATCCAATTACGAAGGAAGTTCATGCGGAAATTTTGCTGAAACTGCAGGAGAGGAAGGGAAGAGGGATCAGGGATCGGGGATCAGGGATTGGAGAAGAGGAGGGAGGGGAAGTCCAGGGAGAGGAGGAAGTGTAGAATTACAGCGTTTTTTAGCTGATTTTCTCTAACTCGATCGTCATAAACATCCCCAGGTATCGATTGAACGGGGCAAGGAGATGCTCCAGTCCATATAACCAGCCATAACACCAGGAAGGTAGCAGTTGTCTAAACGACAGTCCTCCGCTGAGCAGATATCTGAACGGGGTGTGAATTTGAATGTCTCGTATGGCTAACTCTGGAAATTCTCGTTGAAATTGCTGACGATCGCGATCGAAAATAATCCAGGGAATTGCCATGTTTGCCCCCGATAAAGGGCCTCCTTCCTCAAATCCCCATCCTTGAGAAGGATCAAAAGGTTCATGGTGAAAATTTTGATAGATCCAGCGTGACCACAGGGTATTCGCTGGTTCAATCATGACAATTTTTCCACCTGCTATCAGGCAACGTTGCATCTCCTCAAAAAAGCACCGCGAGTCTTTGATGTGATGCAGAACATCAATCATGATAAATGCACTCACACTGTTGGCGGGCAGGGGTATATCCAGTGCTGAAAAAACTCGATCTACCCCTGGATAGGGCAAAACATCAGAAGTTACAACGAATGGAGCATACTGCTTGATAAAACTGGCTCCGCTCCCCAATTCAATCACTTCACCGTCTCTAGGAACAGTTTCAATGCGGCGCAGAATATCTCGATAGAACGATCGATAAGTCTTCGTCAGGAAAGGTTTGGTCTGGATAATTTTCCTGATTTTGTGAATGTTATCTGGACTATCCAGATCCTGCATCTGCAAGCTGTCTGGCAGCTTTAGCACATTGAGCAAGTTTGACTGCTTCATATTCAGTATGGGCTGTAAGCCTGGTCTTACCTAAGACTAGATTAGATAAAGCGGACTTTCTTGGCGGCGTACATACACATCTTCAGAAGAACCATGCCTTCCTTGTAGTGGCTGATATTGGACGATCCATAGACTCTAGGAAAATAACGCACTGGAATGTCTTTAATCTTCAAGCCAAGTTTGGTCGCCCCAAATAACAAGTCAAAATCGCCAAAAGGATCAAAATCGCCAAAGTAAGAACGATTTTCAGCGATCTTCAGATAATTTTTGCGAGAAACTGCTTTGGTGCCACACAATGAATCTTTGATCTTTGTATTGAGCAAATAGGATAATAACCAGGCAAAGAAACGATTAGCCATGCGATTCAGCCACGGCATGGCAGTCGATCGCACCGGATAAACCATGCGGCAACCATTTGCCATTTCGCATTGTCCCGAGGCGATCGCTTCAAAGAAGTAAGGCAAATCCTCGGGACGAACCGTCAGGTCAGAATCCAGGATGATCAGAACATCGCCGATCGCCTGTTCAAAGCCTGTGCGTACTGCATCCCCCTTGCCTTTTCCAGGTTGCTGACAGATTTTAATATCCCATTGATGTTTGTACTTTGCTTGAACTCGTTGTATTTCCTGCCAGGAGTCATCGGAAGAATGACCCTCTACAAAAATAACCTCTGTGTGTTGTCCAAGCCGGGGTAGCCGAGAGATACAACTTTCAATATTGCCTGCCTCGTTACGCACAGGAACAATCACGGAACAAGTAGTTTTCTGCAGGTTCTCTGGGTGTCGATCCACCAGCCGAGGCCGAGCAACCACATATTCAGTCAGGCACAATTCGTTAATGATGGGTAAGGGGGCCACAGCTTTATTAATAACATTGGCCACCAATGGCAGCCGTTTTGGGAAGAGCAGGCGTTTGCCACGAGAAACAATCTCAAACCCTGCCAGATCTAAAAGATTCTCAATATCTTCTAAATTGAGCCAGTTGAGAGGAGGTAACGGAATGCGTTGCCCAATGCGGGAGGCAAAGTTGAGAATTGGTTCCCAGGCCGGATTGTGAAAGGTGAGAATCACACGAGTCTGGGCATGACAAATGTTGTGAATCTGTTGCAAGGATCCTTGAATATTATTCAGGGTACTTACTGTATTGGCGAGCAACACATAGTCAAACACTTCTGTAGTGTGAAAGTGTTCGATATTAGCAGCCTGAAAGTTTAACTGAGGAAATCTAGCTTTTGCTCGTTCAACAGCCTGCTCATTGATATCTATACCCAACCCATAACCTGGCTTGACAGCATTTAGCAGGTAGCCTGTCCCTGAACCCACTTCCAGAACTTTCGCACCTGGTTGCACCCAATATTGATAGAACTTCTCGAGATCCTGGTAGTAATAAAGGTTGCGGTTCCGCCAAAACTCTAAATTCTCGGAACGCTGTTTAGAGCGAAGGGGTAGCAGTCTTACAGAAGTGTCTTGCATTTTTAAGGATTAGGTTGTTCAACTAGAATTCGCGAAACAGGACTACATTAAGGACCCAGGGGTTTACTGTTTTGCCTGATGTAGAAAGGATCCGCTTGTCATTATTTCTAACGGCTTGTCTAAGTGGGTCAGGCTTCATTAAACCCCTTTTCTGCCACTCTGTAAATTGGTGCAGTCTTTTCAGGTGGCGGAACAAAAGTGGGGTGTTTACGGTTCTCACCCCAATCGCTTTCCTGGTTTCCACGTTATAATTGGCGAATTGTAAACTTTTATAACGGGTTTTTAAGGTGACTCAGCCTGACTTAGAGCAAATCTCGGTGCAACTAGACAGTGACAACGTTCGCGATCGCATGGTGGCGCTGGCTTCTCTGCGAAATGTCTCTGCTGCGGAGGCGATGCCGTTGATTAAAAAAGTGTTGAATGATGAGAGTTTGCAAATTCGCTCAATGGCAGTCTTTGCTTTGGGGATTAAGCAAACAGAGGAAAGCTATCCCATTTTGTTAGATCTGCTGATTAACGAACCAGACTACGGAATTCGGGCAGATGCAGCAGGCGCTCTGGGGTATCTGGAAGATCCACGGGCCTTTGAGCCATTAGTCAGAGTCTTTTACGAAGATACGGATTGGCTGGTTCGCTTTAGTGCAGCGGTGGCGCTGGGGAACCTGAAAGATCCACGGGCTTACGATGTCTTGATTCAAGCTCTGGATAGTCCGGAGGTGGTGGTACAACAGGCTGCAATCGCGGCTCTGGGAGAAATTAAGGCGATCGCGGCAGTTGATCACATTCTTCGCTTTGCTCAATCAGAGGATTGGTTGATCCGACAACGACTCGCTGAAGCGTTGGGCAATCTTCCTACTCCGAAAAGTATTTCTGCTCTCAAGTATTTAGCCAAAGACAGCCATTCTCAGGTGGCAGAAGCCGCTCAACTTGCCT
>JBBIQC010000354.1:0-5549 GCA_037442585.1 Oscillatoriales cyanobacterium bin_317 | reverse complement strand
AACCGGGCACCTACCTCAATCAGCAGGTCACATTCCATGACTGCAAAGTTCGCATAGGCGGTGCCGTGCATTCCCAGCATTCCGACTGACAGAGGATGATGCTCGTCGAAGGCACCAATCCCCATCAGAGTAGTGGTTACAGGTAAATTGAACAATTCCGCCAGTTGGTTAACTTCTGCATGGGCGCTGGCCGCGATCGCCCCACCACCCACATAGAGCAGCGGTTGCTTCGCCTGCCGGATCAGTTTCAGGGCATGGGCAATCTGGTTAGGATGACCTTTGAGGGTAGGCCGATATCCCGGCAGCTTCACAGACCCAGGCTCTACGGGCACATAGTCAAACTCTTCTGCGCCCACGTCTTTGGGAATGTCTACCAGCACTGGCCCAGGCCGCCCGGTGCTGGCGATGTAAAAGGCTTCTGCGATCGTCCGGGCCATGTCTTTGGGATCGCGTACGACGTAGGAATGTTTGACGATCGGTAACGTGATTCCGTAAATGTCAGTTTCCTGGAAGGCATCACTGCCGATCGCGTGACGAGGAACCTGTCCGGTAATGATCACCATTGGGATTGAGTCCATGTGCGCGGTGGCAATTCCCGTCACCAGGTTAGTGGCTCCTGGCCCAGAGGTTCCAAAGCAGACTCCCACCTGTCCGGTGGCTCTGGCATACCCATCTGCGGCGTGAGCTGCTCCCTGCTCATGCCGTACCAGAATATGTTGCAGTTCTCCCCTTGCTTCAAAGCGGTAAAGTTCGTCATAAATGGGCAGAATCGCTCCGCCAGGGTAGCCAAAGATATGTTTGACACCATGACGTTTCAAACTATCCATCAGTGCATAAGCACCGGTTGCCCGTTGAACAGCCACATGTTGGAGTTGCACAGAACAGTCCCTCATCACTTGACATTAAATTTTGTATCGAATGTTGCATTAGAGCTTGAAATCAAGTCTAGAGCGGATCTTGATCCCTGTCGAGGGGATTTTAAATAGACGGGTAAGCTCCATCCTGCTTAGCCTTCAGCCGACTGGTTTAGATGGCTTTTGCACTCCTATGAGCAGATGTTGACATTCGACACATTTCGCGACACAAGCCCCTATTCCCTATTCCCTGTCCATCGTAATCACAATCTTGCCGATCGCATGTCCCTCTTCACTATAGGTATGGGCGGCGGCCAGTTCAGAGAGGGGATAGGTACGATCGATGACGGCGCGAATTTTGCCTTCCTCGATTTGTTCGGCCAGGAAAGCCAGGTCGTCGTGATTGGATTTCATCAGAATCACCTGATACTTCTGCCCTGGCAATAAATAAGTCAGGAAACTTTGTAGAAAATCGGTTGGGAAGGGTTGAGTGGTGATGTATACACCCTTGGGTTGCAGCACCTTTTTGCAATCCAGGAAGGAACGGTTGCCGACCACATCAAAAATAATGTCGTACTTTACGGTGTCCTGGGTGAAGTCCTGCTGGGTGTAGTCAATCAGGCGATCGGCCCCCAGGCTTGCTACCAAATCCGAATTAGCGCGGCTGCACACGCCGGTCACTTCCCCCGCACCCAGAACTTTAGCCAGTTGCACGGCAAAGGTGCCCACGCCTCCAGATGCGCCATTAATCAGCACCTTATGTCCGACTTCTAGCTTGCCTTCATCTCGGAGCGCTTGCAGAGCAGTGAGGCCAGCCAGAGGAACAGCAGCGGCCTGCGCGTGCGTCATGTTCGCTGGTTTGAGCGCAGCCACTTTTTCTGAAACGGCAGCATATTCGGCATAAGCTCCCCCGACCAACTGATCCAGTCGGGCATAGATCAAATCACCGGGTTGGAAGCGAGTGACGAGATCGCCGACCTGCACCACTTCCCCCGACACATCAAATCCCAGAATTATGGGAAAAGAACGGCCCGTCAAAAACTGCAACATACCGCGACGGATCTTCCAGTCGATCGGATTCACACTGCTGGCGTGTACCTTAACCAGCATTTGATTCGGTTTGATCGAGGGGCGATCGACATCCACATACCTCAATACACTGGGAGGCCCATACTGATTAATGACAGCAGCTTTCATGAAAGTCCTCACGCTCAGTTGCCCATCTCAATTCAACAGTCAGTCCATCACTTAACAATCAATCCTAAGAAAGTTTAAAGACTGTGCAGGCACCCTGTAGAGTGCGATCGCTCCTGCCATTGGGATGACTCCTGTGGATGTTTATATTCTGGATCTATTTAGTTATTGGATTATTGTTGCTACTTGTCACGCTGGGATCAGGTTGGATTACTGTAGTACTTTCCGTCGTGATTCATGGCATCAGTTCGACACCACTCATGAATTGGTACGAGCGACAGCTTGAACGTAAAGTCTAGAAAAATGGATTAGGCTCCCTGCGGTACTATAAAGAATGCAAAATGAGGGGATGTTAATCTGTCATGCCGAATGCTTGTGTCATTGGTCTGGGAAAGTCGGGGGTTGCAGCAGCTCGATTACTCAAGCGGGAAGGGTGGCAAGTCATAATCAACGATCGCGGCACCTCTGAAGCGCTCAAACAACAGCAACAAGACCTGGCTGCTGAAGGCATCACTGTCAATTTAGGAACGGCGTTTGATCCAGAAGTACTTCAACCGGATCTGGTTGTTGTCAGTCCCGGTGTACCCTGGGATGTGCCTGGTTTAGTGCGGAGTCGGGAATTAGGAATTGCCACCATTGGGGAAATGGAACTGGCATGGCGCTACCTACAGGATGTTCCCTGGGTGGGGATTACAGGCACGAATGGCAAAACGACCACTACTGCTTTAACCGCTGCCATTTTTCAAGCCGCAGGATTTCGTGCGCCTGCCTTTGGCAATATCGGCTTAGCGGCCTGTGAAGTGGTGTTGGCCAAAGAAAAACCCGATTGGGCGATCGCTGAACTCAGCAGTTACCAGATTGAAGCCTCGCCATCGATCGCTCCTAAGATTGCCATCTGGACGACCTTTACCCCCGATCATTTGAACCGACACAAAACCTTGGAACGGTACTACAGCATTAAAGCTCACCTGCTGCATCAGGCTCAGTACCAGATTTTTAATGGTGATGATCCCTATCTCCGCAAGGTAGGTGAGTCGATGGCGGTTCCCGTTCGCTCCGAAGCCTGCTGGACGAGTGTTAACGGTAAAGCACACCTGATCGGTGATCCCAATCAGGGCTTTTACATCGAAGATGGGTGGGTCAGAACGGCAAACGAGTTAATTCTGCCCGCCAATCTGTTGAAGATGCCAGGACATCACAATCAGCAGAATCTATTAATGGCGATCGCGGCAGCCCGATTAGCAGGGATTGATAAAAATGCGATCGCCGAAGCGGTTGCCACCTTTCCTGGCGTACCTCACCGCCTGGAACACATTTGTAATTGGCATGGGATTGACTTTATCAATGACAGTAAAGCAACCAATTACGATGCGGCAGAAGTGGGTCTGTCGGCAGTCAACAGTCCGGCCATTTTGATTGCCGGGGGAGATGCCAAAATTGGAGACGATACGGCCTGGATGTCTGCCATTCAACGAAAAGCTGCTGCTGTTCTGTTGATTGGAGATGCCGCACAACCCTTTGCTAAGCGGTTGCAGCAAATTGGGTATACCCAGTATGAAATTGTGGAAACGATGGAACAGGCCGTGCGGCGATCGGCAGAACTATCACAACAACTGGATGTGAAAACCGTCTTGCTGTCCCCGGCCTGTGCCAGTTTTGACCAATATCAAAATTTTGAACAACGGGGCGACCATTTCCGGCAACTTTGCCTGGAACAGTTGACATAAATTCAGTCCAGCGAGAGAACCGGAACTTTCTCCCAAGAGAACCTATGCTGCCGAAGTTGGTCAAAGTTGCAGTCAGTTGCTAAGAATTCTCCTGTTCCTCCTTGCCTTGCTTGACCAGGATTCTGGCACCTAAAGCCAATAATCCTGGTAGTAGAGCAGGAGTGGGAATTTCGTTGGTGGTATCTGCCACTGGCACAGAATGATTCGCATAACTGGAATTAGTCGATCCTCCTGTAACCGGGGTATTGGTAAGAGGCTCAATTGAGGGTTGTGCCTGGGAGGTAATGGGCGGTGCAGGGGGGCTGGCAGATCTGTGGCGGGATCGGCCACCGGAAAATGAAATTAGCAGCAGCAACAACAAGGGAAGGAGTAAGTAAAGTTGGGGCATGAGATTACTGGTATAAACACTGACACCCCATTAATCGGCTATGCCTGTTTTAAACCGGATTTAGTCTCCTTGCCAGGTCATTTCTTTATGGAAGAATTCTGTAATTTAACGGAATTTCGTATTTTCTTTATATAACGAGAATCGATCGATGCATCTCTTCAGCGCTGACACTTCCCGCCGTATTGCTACCGACTAGAGTACCGGAGGTATAAATTTTACTGCGACACGGATCTCTGGCCTTCGTCCCAGCGTGCAAATAAATTTCTATGTTCCCTACGAATAGGGCTGCGAAGGCAAACCTGGAAAGCGTAGAAATCTTTATAAATCCTTAAAGAAAATACGTGATTATTCTAACCGTAATTTTACAGATACGGGTTGTAAATTGTCCTGGTTTCCTCCCAAACTATACGTAATAAGTAGCAGCAGGGATCTACCGATGTTAATTTGCTTCGACGTTTACGGCCACAGGAGAGTTGGTTGTGCAAAGCAGGCTGATGGTCAGGCTACTACAACACAGTGCGCTCAAGAATAGCGCCTTCAAGACACAGGGCTTTACGCTGCTGGAATTATTGGTAGTTGTTGTAATCGGAGGGATTCTGGCCGCGATCGCCATCCCATCCTTTCTAAGTCGGGCGAATACCGCAAAGCAGGTAGAAGCCAAAATGTACCTTGGCAGCTTAAATCGCTCCCAGCAGGCTTTTTATGCTGAACATGGCAGATTTGGCACATCTCCTCAAGAATTAGGGCTATACAGTCAACCAACCAGCAATTACGAGTATCAGGTTGACATCCCAAACGATGGGAGCCTACGTGCCGTCCACTATGCAAATTCTAGAGTATTAAAGCTGCGGCCTTATGCTGGCATGGTAGCTTTAGTTAGACAGGGATCCGTCATGGCTACTGTTCTATGCGAAGCTGAAGAACCTGCATTGGGGCCAGCTACACCTCCAACTGCTGATGATGCGTCTGTTGCTTGTAGTCCAGGAACAAAGGCGCTGAATTAGAGAGAATAGCCCAGCAATGAAATATTGCTGGGCCAGAGGCGAAGTTACGTTATCTCAAAGAATTCCGACTCGAAGACTTACAGAACTCCGGCGTTGGTCAGTCCTAAAATAGCACCCGCTCCCAGGATATGGCCGAAACTAGCAGTCGCCAATAATTCGGGAAGCCCAAATTCTCCACCAAAAGGATCGGGGAGTTCAACTGGCAACTGGGGGCCAACTCCCTTCCGTTGAATGGCATAACGCCCGATCGCGATCGCAATCAGGTTACAAACCAACATGGTGATACCAACTCCCAAAGACCAATTGGGAACCCGGTAAGGCACAGCTGCAGCGGCTAATAGAGTGGTATAAAACAAACTTTTACCTCCTGTATTGAAAATAC
>JBBIQC010000353.1:0-5551 GCA_037442585.1 Oscillatoriales cyanobacterium bin_317 | reverse complement strand
CCAGCCTCCTGGTCACTTCCATGCCCTTTGAGCAGGTCAATGATCCCAAATCTGCCACCATTTTTGCTGTTGGTCCCTTCATGCTGTTTCGTCGCTCGGCCTACGATCGCATTGGTGGCCATCGGGCTGTGGCTGATCAGGTCGTAGAGGATGTGGAACTGGGACGGCGGATTAAGGACTTTAGTTTAAAGCTCTACTATGCTTTGGGCCATAGCTTAGCTTCCTTGCAGATGTATCCTACGGGAGCCGCTTTATGGGAAGGTTGGACAAAAAACTGGCATCTGGTATGTCAACGCAATAGCCGCCTGACTCTTTACTCGGCATTTATCATCTTCTGCGTGTTTGCGTTGCCCTGGTTAGGAGGGACGGTGCTGTTGATCAAAGCGATCGCTGTTGGTCTGAATGGCGTAGATGGACTGGCGATCGGTCTGACCCTGGCCTGCTTCCTGAATCAGTACCGCCTTTGCCAGGATATTCAACGGGTTTCTGCCATCCCTTTACGTTCCCCGTGGCCGATGGGAGTGGGAGGATTTCTGGTGGCGGCTATTTTTATTGCTTCCCTGATTAAAACGGAAACGGGTTGGGGATGGACTTGGCGGGGAAGATCGTTGACGAGATGAAGACGTTCCAGCGAAACAGCTCTACTAGGGGTGATTGAAGCGAGCGTGTCACCAGGTGCAATTAGAGCTAAACCGAGGCCTGAAACGGCGTAAATTCGTTAACCAGTCAAGCCAATTTTGGGATACGACAAAATTTTTAGTACAAATTACCTACCCCAAAAACCTTGCTGTGTAGTAGTTTCAGCCTAATTGCATTTCATGACAGCTTCGCTTCAATCACCCCAATACTCAGGGCTGTCGTTGATTTGCACGAACCCCCCTTACCCGATGCGATCGCTATGATTTTCATGGCCCAACACCAGTGGATGAGGGCAGTATCCCATGAAGTCTGTAGCCTGCAAACTCTCAAACTCTGTAAGTCTGTCACTAACAGGTAAAAACGCTATGCGGATTAGGAAAACTTATCCGTCAACGGCAGAATGGGCCTTTGAGGACGTTTCGGGGGCTGCTCATTGATAAGTTTTCCTGACCCCGGATCGCTGTGATCGCCTCTACCCTGTGATTCTGAGATTTCCCACTTGCTAAAATATTCAAAAGAGCAAATAAATATTCGTTTGATGAAGGTAAATCGCAATGATCAGGCCGAGATTTTAACCTCGGATCAACTGACTGAATTACTGGATGAATTACCTCAACCCCATCGAGCGATCGCGGCGATCTGCTATTACTGCACTTGCCGGGTCGGAGAAGTTTGCCAGTTACAGGCTGAAGACATCCGGGGAAGCAAAATCGTCTTTCGACGTGCCAACACCAAGACGAAGCGCACCAAGGAAGTCTTCATTCCAGCCAAACTGAAGGCGGAATTAGAGTCGGTGGAATTGCCTCAGACGGGTTATTTGTTCCTCGGCAAGCATGGAGGGCATATCACCCGGCAAGCCTTTGATCACGCACTTCGGGAGGCGTGTGATTATCTGGGATTCCAGGGAGTCAGTACCCATAGCTTCAGGCGATCGTCGATTACAGCGTTGCACTATGCAGGGGTGGCGTTGAAGACGATTCAGAAGCGGTCTGGTCATGCCACGATCGCGCAAGTGGGAGCCTATATCGAGCCGTTGGATGGGGCCGCTGATGCCGCTGGGGAAATGTTGTAGTCCCCCAGGCCATCAACTCAAAAACTTCTTGCACACCTCTTGCACCGCCTTCTCAGCGGCCCGTCGTTTCTCCTCTTCTTTGCGCTTGTCGTATTTTTTACGAAGCATCTCCTCTGAATGCCCCTGTGAATAGGCAAGGCTGGCAATGCGTTCAGGCTTTCCCACCTTAAAAATATACGCCGTTTTCGTTCGCTTCACATCAAAACTGCTAAAGGTTGAGTGCCTTGATCAACACTCCAAGAAAACTCGCTAAACCAACCAGCATCAGCGCTACTCCAACTGCCTCGGCTATGTTTGAATTCTCATAGGTGTATTGATCTCGCTCGATTCGCCTAACTGTCCGACGGTGTTCTTTCAATGCGGCGAACATAGCAAACGTACCAATGCTAATAAAAGATAGACCGACAATAGTAGAGAAATAGTGAGGATTAATATTCTTGCCAATCTGGGTGGCTGAGATCGTCTTAACAATTGTCGGAATCCCAAACCCAAATCCAATCAGGGAAAGAGCGGTACGAATCCAGGCCATCAACGTGCGATCGGCCGCTTCACGAGTACGTTCTTTGGCTAGTTCGTTGCTGAGGTTATAAGGCTGTTTTTCGGGAAGTTCAGATGGTTGCATAGTATTAATTGAGTTGCAGTGGCTAAATTTCTGGCACATTTAGGGGCGATGAGCAAGCGCTTTGTTCAGAAACTTTCGTTTTTTCAGCCAGTTCCTTAGTCAGGATGATCTGGAGGAACACTAACGAGCAATTGTTGAGTGTGCATACCACGGCGATGCCCAACTTTACGAATTGTGATGAGTTATGTCTCAGTATGCAAGGAATAAATAACCTGGTGGTTCCCTATTCTGAGTTTGAACAAACTACTCAAATTAGAAGCTTGAGTTCTTCGATCGTCAGATCTTTGACTTGCATCAGGGATGTATAGATCGTGAAAACTAATCCTACTGATGTATAATTTCTCGGTCGCCTGGGTCGTGAGGTTATCAACGTGCAAAGCCAACTCTGGAAGTCGCTGCTTGTTTTCCCGATCTCGTTCGGTTTGGGTGCGATCGGTCTTTTTTCAGTTCAGGCTTCTGAGGTCAGGCTAGAAAAAGGAAGTCCTAGCGCACCTGAAAACACGTCTCAATCCTTCAGTCCACAGGATGCCTCCGGTGATTTCCAGACCATCACTTCTGCCTCCGGTGGCATGGATCAGGTGACATCCGTGTCTCAGTTATCTGATGTCAAGCCGAGTGATTGGGCCTATCAAGCTCTGAAGTCCCTGGTAGAGCGCTATGGCTGTATAGTGGGTTATCCCGACAAAACTTACCGGGGGAATCGAGCGCTTACCCGATATGAATTTGCCGCAGGGCTAAACGCCTGTTTGGATAAGATCCAGGAACTGATTGCTTCTGCCACGGCAGATTTTGTCAGGAAAGAAGATTTAGAAACGGTCAAACAACTGCAAGAACTGTTTTCGGCTGAATTAGCGACTCTGCGCGGTCGGGTAGATGCCCTGGAAGTACGAACTGACACACTGGAAAAGCAACAGTTTTCCACGACCACGAAGCTAAGTGGTAACGCGATATTCTCAGTGGCCGACATCTTTGGAGCAGATGGCGGCAACAAAAATCAGGCCGTCTTCCAATACCGCGCTAACCTCAATCTCGACACCAGTTTTACCGGACGGGATCTGCTCTTTATCTCCTTATTTGCTGGGAATGTGCCGCTGTTCCCCCTGGGTGGCTTCCGATTACCCACTACAACGGCTGGAGGATTCCCGGTGAATTCTGCCGAAGGTGCGCTGGATGTTGTGTTTGGAGGAAACACCAACAATCAACTGCAATTGCTGGGAGTGGGATACGTCTTCCCCATCAGCCCCCAAGTGCAGGGTTTTGTGGTGGGTGCCAATACGCCCCTGTCGGCGATGGTTCCCACCGTCAATCCCCTCCTGGATGACAGAGGAATAGGGAATGGAGCAATTTCACTGTTTGGTCAGCATAACGCCATTTATGCGTTAGGGGCCGCAGGTGCGGGAGCAGGCATCAATCTTCATCTTGGCAAGCAGTTCCTGCTATCGGGTGCCTATATTGCGGATGGCTTTGGTGCCAATAATCCCAATCCTGGCAGCGGGCTATTCAACGGTGGCTATACTGCTTTGGGACAGATCACCTGGAATCCCAGTACTCAATTCAGTCTGGCTGCCACTTACATCAATACCTACTTCACATCCGGGCGGTTTGGGTTTAACTACAATGGGTTCCCATTGATGGGAACCGCTGTTGCCAATACCTTAGCGGGTCAAACCCGGTTGGCACCTGGCCCTTTCTTTAATCCCAGTCCGGTGATCGCCAATTCCTACGGTGTTCAGGCATCCTATCGATTCAGTCCAGCCTTTGTCGTCAGTGGTTGGTTTGGAGCGACCTATGCTCGACTGATTGGCGACGGAGATGGGACGATCCTGAACTATGCCCTGACCTTTGCCTTTCCCGATCTGGGTAAGCGAGGCAACTTACTTGGTTTCGTGGTGGGAGCAGAACCTTACCTGACCAATTTTAAGGGAGGCAACCCGCAACCGTTCAAGAATGACATTCCCTTCCATCTGGAAGCGTTCTACCGATACCAGATCAGCGATCGTATTTCTCTCGCTCCTGGGGTAATTGTGCTGACTGCTCCCAATCAGAATGCTAGCAACGGAGTGGATGTGATTGGGAATCTGCGAATGAACTTCATGTTTTAACTGTCATAGCATAATATAGCGGTTCTCGCTGGCGTGAGGTACATAGAGATGCCTGTAACGCTTATTCACTAATACCAATTTAATGTGAAGGCGCATAGAACTAAAGTCAAAAGTCTTTTTAGGAAGGAGTTTCAAGCTCCTGGATTCATGTAGCTTCATACAAAATTGGTATAAGGCTCCTGCTGTACTTCATTTGATCAGGAACCGCTATAAATTGACATATATCTTGGACAATAGAAAAGTTATTTAGTTTAACTCATGAAATTCAAGGTGTCTGCTAATCTGACTCATTCTTACATTTGATAGTTAAGTTAAAAGATGAGCTATCAAATTTATATTCACTAGGTTCAATGATAAATATTGCTCCTCTGTCATCTTAGACAGAATAAACTAGGGGTGGAGATACTCAGGAATGCGTCTTGCTAAGGTTCTCACTTGAATCTAACAGTTTCTTAGAACGCGGCTAAGGTGACTGCATAAGGTAAATATCTGTTACCAAGTGATAAATCTCATCTAAATAACTAGAACCTCAAACTATAGGGTAGTTACACTAAATGTATTCATCTAAACACCCCAATCAGTCTGTTTAGGCGACGTATCTCTACCGAAATCGCTTAATCAGGTGTTTAGGTAGACGACAGCCTGAAGGGCAAGTCAAACATCCTGCTCATTGCCGTGGACAAGAGGGGCTAATTGCCTGCGCGAACTAGAGGCTTGGAAGGAGACGATATGACCGAAACCAAACTAGCAACTTCAGTGCCTACTGCAGGATACTCCGTGAACGAAATAGAGAACAGCCAATCCGTATCTCTGCCCGTGCCCGCATTTGCAGGTGGGACATTGGTACGCCGCGACGGCAGTACGCTGAGAGGTTTATCCCTGGTGAAGAGGCGCTTGAGGATGGCGAGATGCGAGTGACGGTACTCGGCAGTGGCAATCCTTGGGTGACGCGTGCCCAGGCTGCGGCCAGCATACTCGTCGAAGTTGGTAATGCCAAGCGAGACCTCCTGCTGTTCGACATCGGCAGCGGTTCCCTCGCCAACTATGCGAGTCTAAAGTTGCCAGTCAACAAGCTCAATAAGGTGTTCCTATCTCATCTGCATGCCGATCACACTA
>JBBIQC010000352.1:0-5551 GCA_037442585.1 Oscillatoriales cyanobacterium bin_317 | reverse complement strand
AGAACAAATTGCCCATTAATCCCCTTGACTTCGTCGGACTCAGGGCATATTGTTGCAGGGTCGCAATGGCGGCATCGATCTTTTGCAGCCGGATTTGGCAATCAGCCATAAAGAGTAGGTTGCGGCTCTGGCTGTCAAGAGCGGCATTCTCCAGTCGATGGCAACGCGAGCCGCGTTTTTAAGCGATCCCACGCATCGGATTGTGTTTCACTTTACGCCCAAGCATTGTTCCTGGCTCAACCAGATTGAGATTTGGTTTAGCATCTTGATGCGGAAGTTACTCAGACGTGGCAATTTTCTGAGCCAAGCAGACTTAAAAACTCGTATTCTTGAGTTCATCGATTATTTCAACCGAACAATGGCGAAACCGTTTAAGTGGACGTACAAGGGTAAGGCACTGGCAGTCTAGAAAAGGAGGGGTGAATTTACGCCGTAGACTACTAGCGCGATCGCCTTCAAAATCCTTGCATTCAACACAATTTCAAAAACAGCTAATAAACCAAGTCCAGCTAGAGAACGGTCGTTTTCCGATTAGAGAAACTACGGTTCTGGACTTGGACAAGGTTTAATAACTGCAACAATAGGGTTATAAGTGCCTAATCAAATCCTTATGGCCTGGGTTCAAATGCAAGATGTATTCTCAGACGCTCTTAAAACCAGACGGTCGCCGCCTTACCCTGTATAGCCGACACCCGATTGCAGCGGGAATTACTGCCCCCAGTCCCAGTGATCAACCCGTGCAGGCAAATCCTCATCTGCGCTGGCACCCACTGCGGGGAGAATGGGTCGCCTATGCCAGCCATCGCCAGGGGCGGACGTTCATGCCACCGCCAGAATATAATCCCCTGGCTCCCACGAAAGATCCCCAATTTCCGACCGAACTGCCCCAGGGAAATTATGATGTCGCCGTTTTTGACAATCGCTTTCCGTCCCTGCTTCCAGCCGCGACGAATCCACCCCAGGAAATTGTAGATACCTTGCCTGCCAACGGAGCCTGCGAAGTGGTGGTATTCACTCAAGATCCGCAGTCTTCCTTAAGTGCTTTACCGCTGGATCATCTGGAATTGCTGATGCAAGTTTGGGGCGATCGCACCCGTGCCTTGAGTGAATTACCCCAGATTCAATACGTCCTGCCGTTTGAGAATAAAGGGGTGGAAGTGGGCGTGACCCTGCACCATCCCCACGGACAAATTTACGCCTATCCCTTTGTCCCCCCTGTTCCGGCACGCATGAGTGAGTGTCAGCTTGCCTATTACCAGCAACATCAACGGGGTCTGTTAGAGGATTTAATGCAAAAAGAAATTGCAGACGATCAGCGGATTTTGTATCAGGATGAGTGGGCGATCGCTTTTGTGCCTGTTTGTGCCCGGTATCCCTATGAAGTCTGGCTGGCTCCCATTCAACCTGCGGCCACTTTTCTGGATTTGACGGCAGAGCAGCGAGTGGGACTGGCGAGAGCGCTGAAAACCGTCACCCTGAAATACGATGGCTTGTGGCAGCGATCGTTTCCCTATCTGATGGCCTGGTTTCAAGCCCCGATCGACGGTCAACCCCATCCCGAATGGCATCTCCATGCTGAGTTTTATCCGCCCTACCGCACCTCCGACAAGCTGAAGTATTTAGCCGGAACTGAACTGGCCGCCGGAATGTTTGCCAACGACACGCTTCCGGAAGCCAAGGCCCAGGAATTGCAAGCCGTTTTAGTCAATCTTGACCCTGTTTATGATGGACTTTCAGCAGCGTTTTAATGCCTCTCCGGAGGTGATTGCCAGTGCGCCCGGACGGGTGAATTTGCTGGGCGAACATACCGACTACAATGATGGGTTTGTGCTGCCCACCGCCATTCCCCAACGCACCACCGTTTCTATCGGTTTCAGTGCCGACGATCGCCACCATTTCTATTCCGTGGAATTGCAAGAATCTGTGGATATCGCTCCGACAGACTCTCCCCCTCAAGGCTTTGCCAGCTATGTGTATGGGTGTATTCGCATGGTGGAAGCCGCAGGCCATCCGGTTCCGCCTCTGACTGTGTTTGTCACCTCCTCTGTTCCCATTGGTTCCGGTCTGTCCAGCAGTGCGGCTCTGGAAGTGGCCGTATTGCGAGGATTGCGATCGCTACTCCACCTCGATTTGGACGATGTGAAACTGGCGCAACTGGGACAACAGGCCGAGATGCAGTACGCTGGCGTGAGTTGCGGCATCCTGGATCAAATGGCCTGCAGTTTGGCCGACTCAGACCACATGCTGTTTCTGGATACCCGTACCCTCGATCGCCAGCTTCTTCCCTTCCCAACAGGCACTGAAATGGTCGTCATCGATAGTGGCATGGCGCGATCGCTGGCGACCAGTGGCTACAACCAGCGGCGAGCAGAATGTGAAGCGGCGGCCCATCAATTGGGGGTAAAAGCCTTACGAGATGTCACCGATCCGCAACAGGCTGATTCCCTACCAGAACCCATTCGTCGCCGTGCCCGTCATGTGATTACGGAAAACAACCGGGTGCTAAAGGTCTTAGCTGGAATTTCAGCCACAGAATTTGGTGCCTTGATGAATGCTTCTCACGCCAGCTTACGGGATGATTATGAAGTGTCTATTCCGGCCTTAGATCGATTGGTGGAAATTCTGCAAGCGATGCCAGATGTGTTTGGGGCACGGCTGACGGGAGCAGGATTTGGCGGGGCGTGTGTGGCCTTAGTGGCCGCAGGGCAAGCCCAGACGATCGCCGCCAGTGCCCTCAATCAGTACAACAATGCTGGATACAAGGGTCAGATTTTAGTCAGTTAAAGCTGTTAGTATTGCCGATCACAAACCGGGAATCCAGACTCACTCTTAAGCCAGACGCGGATTGGCTCTGAACTCTCTATGCTGAGAGACGTTGGCCAATGCCACAACGACCCCTCATTAATGCAAACTATATGAACAGTGACTCAAATCAAGAGCGCAACATAGCCAGAGTTCACGCATCGTTAACAGAAATTCATACCCTGATCGCGACCCTGGAAGCTCAGATTCGATCGGGACGGTTTCCCTCGCCATTAGAAATTAGAACCACTGAATTTGCCATGCCCAAAGCCCTCTCTCCGGATCTGGACGAGGATATGTTTCTGGTCGATCGCTACTAGATGAGAGCCATTTCTCAAGCCACCGATAGGATGGGCAAAAGGCATGGCCATATTGACACCCGATAAACAGGTAGAGGCGATCGCTCGACCATCCCCACAAAGTTGTGCTGCTTTTTTCAGGCTGCGATCGCTCCGCCCCTGAACCGTCGATCGCCCCCTGAATTCCCCCCCTTGCTCTCCCCAACCCCCGACCCCCTAACGCCTACTTTCCGCTCCCAATCCCATCACACAAATGCTTATCCTGCTCCGTCACCCTGGGGCTATTCGTCAGATAATCCCGCACCCAGTTACATTCTTCTGAGACTAGTTCATCCATGCCTCCTACCAACCAAATCCGCGCGGTGCCGTCCTCGCCACTGGTGGCCAGCCTGCGGCCATCGTTGCTAAACACCACGCTCAAGACACTCCCTTGATGCCCCTCCAGTCGATTCCGCTCCTGTCCGGTATTTGCTGTTTGTTGCAATTGCCCCAGAACGGCCGTCTGTAAGTCAGGGTCAGCCCAGAGCTTTTGCCACCAGGATTGTTGCATGGCTCTCCCAGCGCGGATACTTTCAATGCTCGCGTCCAGGGTTTGATTGTTGGCCAGCTTTGCTCCTGACAATGCCACCGAGGTTTGAATTTGCCCAATCTCTGCCTGTCTCACCTGAACTGCCGAAAAGATAGCTGCCACTGCCATCAATACACCAAAGATTGACGAGCCAATGATGATGCGTTGAGCAGTCTGCCGTTCTTTTTGCAACCGCTCCTCTTTTTCCTTTGCTTGCCGCTCCCGCGCTGCCAGACTTTGGTGAATAAAGTCCTGTTCCGCATCACTCAGATCATCCGGGCGTTCCTTCAGCTTTTCTTCTGCCTCCACCAGCGCCGCCCCCCGCAACAGGGAGCCTTCATCTTTTAGGGTTTCCTGCCATTGCTGCATCGCCCCCCGCAACCGTTCCTGCCACGCCCGAAACACGCGATCGGTCGCCATCCAGTCCCGCAGTTCCCCCCAGTTGCGAATCAGGGCTTCATGCACCACTTCCACCGTCTCCACCTGGGATTTTTCACTGCGACTCGTGACCACCAGGCGATCGTCCGCCAGTTGTTTTACCAGCGCCCAATTCGTCTCTCCCAACTCCGCCTTGGTCGCCAGCCGCCGCGTGTCTTCGGTGCCTTCCCCCGGACGCACTAACTGGATAAAGATGTGCCGCATTTGCTGCTGTTGCGCCGGACTGAGCTTCTGATAACTGGCATCCGCATGACGAGCTAAGGCTCCCTGCACCTCCCCAATCTCGGTATAGGCAGCATGGGTCAACTGGTTCCCCTGGCGGCGCGGCCACAACTCCGTCAAAGCAAATTCCAGCAGGGGCAAATTTCCCGGTTCTGCCTCCACATCATCGAGAATGCGTTCCACCAGTCCTGCTGCAAAGGTCACGCCCAGCTTTTTAGCAGGTTTGACAATCACCTCGGTCAATTCGTCCCGATTCATCGGCCCCAGCATCGGCAAAGGGACGATATAACAGCGCATTGCCCAGAAAATCTGCCCGCATGGTTAACACCAGCCGGGGGGAACCGTCGTTGCTCCCCTGGGACTGCGATCGCTCATCCCTGGAGAAGGCGGTAATTAAAGTGTCGAGAAAACTCCGACGGATGGCTTCTTCCTGAGTCAGGGTGTAGAGTTCTTCAAATTGATCGGCAATCAGGAGAACGCGATCGTTGGGAAAATTGTGTTGAATCTGGGCAAACACATCCGCCAGGGGAATCTCACCCTGACGTAAGTAGTCTGCTAATTTTCGAGCCTGAGCAATGCGATCTGTCTCATCCAAATTTGGAGCATACAGGGGCACCAGCGCCAACGATAAGCCATGAAACGGATCGGCACCGGGGCGGAAATGGGTGAACTGCCAACGTCCCATTTGTTGCAGTTTGGGGACTAATCCCGCCAACACCACCGACGATTTACCACTACCCGATGCGCCCAACAGGGGGATGAAATGTCGGGTTTCGGTAGCTTGCACCAGAGTCTTGACAAAGCTGTCGCGTCCAAAAAAATACTCTGCATCCCCCGGCCCAAAGTGAAACAATCCCCGATATGGACAGGGGAGCCGTTCATCCGCCGTTGCTGCTCCGGCTTGACCCGATGCCGCCTGGATATCCTGGCTGTAATAGAAGTAGTTGTAGATGATGTTCTTTTCACCAACTACCGCACTCTTCACTTCCGCTGCAAACTGAGGGTGGTATTGGGAAGGATCATCCACCATCGAGCATCTCCCCCCGATCAGGCAAACTTATTTTCTTGTTTGTTTTGATCTCCGATTTGAGCCGCCTTCACTTCCGCTTGAAACTCTGTTTTGTATTTCGCGGCGGTTGACTCTTCAGGGTTTGCTTGTTTCAGTACCTCCTGCGCCGCCTTGAGAATTTCCTCGTCTTTGTCCACTCCGGCTTCCAGCAGA
>JBBIQC010000351.1:0-5552 GCA_037442585.1 Oscillatoriales cyanobacterium bin_317 | reverse complement strand
GGTAACAGTTTTGCGGTAGTTTTTAGGGATCCTTGGCCGAATGCCACGCCCCTACGCAGGGCGATCGCGACTTCTCAAACATCCTCTAAAACCCAAAATCAAGCATCACTTAGTCGGTGTCCACAACTGGTACAAAAGCGATCGTCTGGTTTCACCGCCGTTCCACATTGACTGCAAAATCGTTTGGTGGCCGGGGCGACACCAGTGGGGCTTTGGGCGGCAGCCGTCGATCTTCCCATCCGCATTTGCATGTTGCCTATCCGCATTTCCATCGGATTCATGCTCATCTGCATATCTCCCATCGTCATGGGCTGATTCGGTTCCATTGGTTGCATGGGTTCCATCGGCTGCATTGGCCGCATGGGTTGCATGGATTCCATTGGTTTCATAGAGGGCATGGATGGAGCCACAAACCCAGAGGTTTGCTGCATCTGCAGCTGCTGCAACTCGTTTAAGGACAGGGCTTCACTCACACCGATGCTGTTGCCCTGTAAGCGGATATAGTTTGCGCCACGGGCCGTTTGTAACTTCACCACTGCTCCATCAGAAGTCAGGTAAACTTCAGGAGTGGCTGTCCAGGGGCCGGTCTGGAAGCTACTACTGGCCTGTTGTTGCTGTCCCGGTGCTGTGTTCCCGATGGTGATTACGGTTTGACCACCTTGATTGTCCAGATAAAGCCGCCGTCCCACTCCCATGTCACAGACATACGCCATGATAGTTCCCCTCCAGTTGCTCACACTCTCAGTGTACAAATCCCATGACTCGAACGACTTTAAATAAAGCTGTAGGAAATCAAATGATCCGGGGTTGGCAAATTTTGATCGTTATTACACTTTGTAGCCTGATGGGGTTGGGGTGGAGTATGCCCGCGATCGCCCTCTCTCCTCCCGATCCGGTATACGAGTATCGCTCTTACCCCCACTCCGATGGCATTGGCAAGCTTTACATGGGCCGAGAAATTGCTCAGGTGATGGGACATCAGGGCGCAGGTTGGTTAGAACGAGCCAGTCGGGAAGCAGAGGAACAGCCTCAACAGTTAATCGAGGCTTTGAATTTACAGCCCACCGATGTGGTTGCCGATATTGGAGCAGGTACAGGTTACTTCAGCTTTCGGATTGCTCCTCTTGTGCCTCAGGGCAAGGTGCTGGCGATCGATGTACAACCCGAAATGATCGAAATTCTGCGGTTTCTCAAGCAAGACAAGCAGCAGGCGAATGTAGAGCCAATCTTGGGTTTGGAAACCGATCCCCGGCTTGTGCCCTCCAGTGTGAATGTAGCGCTGATGGTGGATGCCTACCACGAGTTTGAGTATCCCAGGGAGATGATGCAGGCGATCGTGCAAGCGCTCAAACCGGATGGCCGGGTCGTCTTAGTGGAATATCGGGGAGAAGATCCCTGGGTCTTCATCAAACCCCTGCACAAAATGACTCAGAAACAAGTCAAGAAAGAGATGGCTGCAGTAGGACTCACCTGGCTGGAAACCAAAAAATTCCTGCCGCAACAGCATGTATTAATTTTTGGTAAGCAAACTTAAATTCAACCCTGTAAGGGCGTAGCATTTGGGCAAAAACTTCGAGTCAAGCCAAGAATTTCTTACCAAATGCTGCGCCCCTACAAATGAAAACTGTTACTTCGATCAATCCAAAATCGCAAATCTAAAATCCAAAATCAAAGTCGATAGGCCAACACAAAACGCTCAATCCCTGCCAGGTCAGCATGAACTTCGATGGCATGATAACTGCCCTGTTGTTCCAGCAACTCAACAACGGTTGGAGCTTGACCTGCCATCATTTCAATCAACCAGATGCCATTGGCTTGCAGATAGTCGGGGGCCGTGTTGATTAGATGACGAATACAGTTCAGGCCATCGGCTCCACCATCTAAAGCTAAGTGCGGTTCATGCTGCCCAACCTCTGGCTGCAGTTCCAACACCATGGCGCTGGGAATATAGGGAGGATTGGCAACCAGACCACTCAACTGTCCTTTGAGGTGACTGAGCGGTTCTAACCAGGAACCCTGATAAAAGTGGATGCGATCGCCCAACCCATAAGCTTCTGCATTAGTTCGTGCGATCGCCAGTGCCTCAACACTATAATCCACGGCATGAATAGTCGCTTCAGGAAAGGCCGTTGCCAGTCCGAGAGCGATCGCCCCACTGCCTGTTCCCAGGTCAGCCCAGTCTCCGGTGGAGAATTTTGAATTTTGAATTTTGAATTTTGAATTTTGAACGGCAGCAACAGCCAGATCAATTAATAGTTCCGTTTCAGGGCGGGGGATGAGAACGGCGGGGGAGACTTTCAGGGAAAAGTTGCGCCAGCAGGTTGATCCAGCCAGGTACTGCACCGGCACTCGGCGATCGAGGCGCTGTTGCCAGAGATCGGTCAGAACGGCCAGAGAATGTTTCAGTGTGATCTGTTGGTTATCTTTGAAGGTTTCTAAGCGTAATTCTAAAGGCTGCAGGGTTGTCATTTCCTGGAGCAGCCAATCTACTTCTGAGATAGGGACGTGAGCGGCGATCGCCTGTTGCCGCGCTGTCTGCCACCACTGCCACAATTCCAGCCCAGAAACAACAACTCCTCGCCCTGGTTGAGGGGAGGAGGAATCATTGAACTTTTGAGCGAACTCAGACATGAAATCGAAGAAAGAGTTGGAAAATGGGATTCATCCAGCTTGAGTTAGTTGCTATCACTTTAGCTAATAGTTGCAGATTAAGAATCTAAACAATCCTGAGTGTTGACGTAACACGTGTTCGTTCAGCATGAGGGGTCATCTTCAGGCTCCGATGCGTTACGGCTGTCGCCTGACACATCCTACGAGGTTCGATGATTTAATCCCCATTCTTAACTCTTAACTTTTAACTCTTAACTGAGCACTCTCCCAATTCCCCATCATCTCTTTACTTCTTATTGGGTGTAGCTGCAGGCTTCACCTGATTCGCAGGCTGCTGCCGGTTGCCCATCTGAGAGCGGATAAATTCCAGAGACTCTCTGGGTGGAATCAACACAATTTGATTCAGTTGCGGATCATTCTTGGTCCGCATGACTTCAATCACCCCTTCCAGATTCAATACCTGAACCTCAAGAGTAGAGGCAACTTTAGGATCCTGTTGCTTGAACCGATCCATCAAATTTTGCAAATCTTCTTTCTTAAAGAACATGGGAATCACCGTTTCATTCCCCTGTTGAATCGTTAAGTAACCTTTTTCAGGACCACCGCGAGCCACAAACAACGGTGTGCCAGTAAAAGTATTTTTGTCGCCACTTTGCTTCAGTAGAGTTTGGGCCGTGTCTACTTGTTGGCGAGAGGGAACAAAAGCAAAATCAAGCTTCTCTTTTTTATCCTTGTTGGCTACATTGAGCTGATATATCTCAGCCAGAGAGACAGGTACTACACGGACGTTTTTAACCATCTCAGGATTCTTATTGTTGAGGTTATCCAGAAAGGCCTGGGCATCTTGTTGCGTAATGAATACGCCAGCGACCGGGTTGCCTTTTTGCCCATTGGGGGGAGAAGCTACCAGAGGAGCACCCTGGGAATTGGCAATGGTGAATACAGGGATAGGACGGAGCTTTTGGAGAATCTGCTCTTGGGTCAGTGCCAGCACTTGCAGCGTACCAGCCAGAAACGTCCCAACCAGGGTAGCGCCGACCAGACCAGCAGTTGCACTCCAACGGACTAAAGACTTCATGATTGCTCCTGAAGAAAAATAATAGGGTTAGCAAGGAAAGCGAACGTGTACCTCTAGGAATCCAGGGCTGTCTAGACTTTGAAGAAATTTAGCGCCCTATCAATCCCAACTTCTGTAGCTCGACTAAGAATATTTGCCTACTCATTCTGAAGCATTCAGCGCAACTTGTAAATTCACGGCAACATTATAGGAGGATGAGGCACGAACAGCACAAGAGAATCAAACTTAGGTGACAAGTCTAGCGCAAAATAGTTCCTGGTTATCTCAAGCTTGCAGGGAGGAGTAGCCACAATGCTGAGATGGAAAGGGCTGAACCGTTACATAGGGATCGCTTATCAAAGAATATTCAGGTGCATTGGAACGATCGCCCTCTTCACGCTTACCTGCCTGCTGCTGATTGCCCCAGCCTGTCAGATGCCCCCATCTCCTGCCCAACTGAAAATTGGTACACTGCTGCCAATCACCGGAGATCTGTCCCAATACGGGACATCCATGCAAAACAGCGCTGAACTGCTGGTGAAAACGGTGAATGGCTGTGGTGGAGTTCTGGGCCAACCCGTGGTTCTGATCGCGGCAGATGACCAGACCGAACCAACTGCTGGAGCCTCAGCGATGACGAAACTGGCGGAAGTCGATCGCGTGGCGGGCGTGGTGGGAGCTGCGTCCAGTGCTGTATCCAGTGCTGCCGTTGATATTGCGGTGCGGAATCAGGTCGTGATGATTTCTCCCGCCAGTACCAGTCCCGTGTTTACGGAGCGATCGCGGAAAGGCGACTTTCAGGGCTTCTGGTGGCGCACGGCTCCGCCCGACACCTTTCAAGGAGAGGCATTGGCTCAACTGGCTCAAACTCAGGACTTCCAAACAGTTTCTCTATTAGCAGTCAACAATGACTACGGCAATGGGTTACTTGCTTCCTTTATTCCCGCCTTTGAACGTCTGGACGGAACGGTAATCAACAAAGCCAAACCCGTTCGCTACCCTGCTGATGCTTCTGTATTTGCCTCAGAAGTGAATGCCGCCTTCAATGGCCAACCCGATGCCGTGTTACTGATTGCCTACCCCGAAACAGGCAGTTTGATCTTAAAGACGGCCTACCAGCAGGGACTCCTGGGCGGGAAAACGAAAGTGATGGCCACCGATGGGTTAAAGGAGGCCAACTTTGCGGAATTAGTCGGCAAAAATTCCCAGGGGCAATACATTGCGGCGGGATTGATGGGAACCGCTGCCAGTGCCGGAGGGCCTGCGATCGCCGATTTCCAGCGGCTCTACACCCAAGCCTACCAGCGTCCTCCCAAGATTTATGACCCCAACACCTGGGATGCCGCCGCCGTGTTAGTCCTGGCCGCAGAAGCTGCTAAGACGAATACCGGACCCGCCGTCAAGGACAAAATTCGCGAAATCGCCAATCCCCCCGGAGAGGCCGTTACCGATGTGTGTAAAGCTTTATCCCTGATCCGCCAGGGCCAGAAAATCAACTACCAGGGAGCCAGCGGCAACCTAGATTTCAACGCTTTTGGGGATGTTACAGGGAGTTATGATGTGTGGGCGATCGAGCCTGATGGCAGTTTAAAGGTGAAGGGGACGATCGCGGTTACAGGTCAATGATCTAATGATTTTGGGAAGTTTTGATAACGATCCCTACCCTAATCAAACCTGTGGGAGTAACTTACTTAGCTTTCCGAAAAATGCTGACTTTAAAAGTGAGATTAGGTGTCTCAGATTTTAGAAGAGATACTTCCATTGATTGAGGACGTAGGCTCATTTGCCTAATGTTAAGATTAGAGTATAGTTTTAGTCAGTTCATATCTTTCTAATTAGGGCTTGCTGAAAAAGTCGGAATCGAAGCAGTTGGAGTGAGGCAGAT
>JBBIQC010000350.1:0-5574 GCA_037442585.1 Oscillatoriales cyanobacterium bin_317 | reverse complement strand
CCTCCTCCCCCTCCCCACTATCCACCATCCACCCTTAAAAAACTCCTATGAATCTCACCACCACTTACCTTGGCTTAACCCTTCGATCGCCCCTGGTTCCTTCAGCGGCGGCTCCCCTGACGGAAGACATGGATAATATCAAGCGCATGGAGGACGCGGGAGCGGGAGCCGTCGTGTTGCATTCCCTGTTTGAGGAACAATTGGTGCATGAAAAATTTGAATTGCACCATCACCTCACCTACGGGACGGATAGCTATGCCGAATCCCTTACCTTCTTCCCTGAACCGGAGCAATTTCACGTTGGGCCAGAGGTTTACCTGGAGCATATTCGCAAGGCCAAGGAAAAGGTGTCGATTCCTATCATTGCTAGCTTGAATGGGTACACCCCTGGTGGATGGGTGGAATATGCCCAATTGATGCAGCAGGCGGGAGCCGACGCGATCGAACTGAACGTGTACTACGTGCCGACCGACTTCAATCTCACAGGAGCGGAGGTCGAACAAAACTATATTGATATCCTGCGGGATGTGAAATCGGAAGTGACGATTCCAGTCTCGATTAAGCTAAGTCCCTATTTCAGTAATTTTGCCAACATGGCGAAACGGCTGGATGATGCCGGAGCCGATGGGCTGGTGTTATTCAATCGTTTCTATCAACCGGATATTGATCTGGACAACCTGGAAGTTTATCCCCATTTGATCCTGAGTTCGCCTCAAGATTCCCGGTTGCCCATGCGCTGGATTGCCATCCTCTACAGTCGTATTGGTGCCGATCTGGCAGCGACTAGCGGGGTTCAAAAAGGCCAGGATGCCTTAAAGATGCTCATGGCGGGAGCAAAGATTACGCAAATTTGTTCTGTTCTATTGCGACATGGCATTGAACATATTCAAGTCATTGAACAGGAAATACTTCACTGGATGGAAGAACATGAATATGAATCGGTGCAGCAAATGCAGGGAAGTATGAGTCAGATGTACTGTCCCGATTCCAGTGCTTTTGAACGGGCACAGTATATGAAAGCAATTCAAACTTTCACTCCAGAATTCACCAGTGCCTTTTAATTACGGAGAGCAGAGCCATGACAATGAGCATGCATTCTAAACGCATCGGCATTTTAACCAGTGGTGGAGATTGTCCCGGACTCAATGCCGTAATTCGGGCCGTTGTCAGGGCTGCAACCTACAAATATGGCTGGGAAGTGTATGGGATTCCCTATGGCACCGATGGCTTCATCGAATTGCTGACTGGAAAACGCCGCATCGAAGACCTGAGACTGCATGAACATGGCTATGACATTCCGGGCTTGATGCAGGGGTTAGACGTGCTGCATTTCCTCAGCGGTAGCGTCCTGGGATCGATCAGCAAAGGAGATCCCGATCGCCATGCCAATGACATTATTCATGGCTATCAAAAGATGGGGTTGGATGCTCTGATTGCGATCGGGGGCGATGGCAGTATCGAAATTATGGACAAATTAGCCAAACAGGCGATCGAAGAAGGCGTGGCCTGGAACTGGGTCGTCATTCCCAAAACGATCGATAACGATGTGCCCTTTACCGAATTGTCAGTTGGATTCGATACCGCCGTCAATCGAGTGACGCAAGCGCTGTATGACCTTACCTTTACTGCCGCCAGCCACGATCGGGTCATGGTTGTAGAAGTGATGGGACGGGATGCCGGATATCTGGCTCTGGAAGCTGGTATTGCGGGGGGAGCCGATGCCATTCTGATTCCTGAATTGACTCCCATCCTCAACGATGGCGTGATTTACGGAATTTGTCAGAAACTGGCCAGTTTACAGCGCGATGGCCGACGGTTTGCCCTGATTGTGGTAGCTGAAGGTGTAAAGAACCGCAGCGGCCAGAAAGAGAAATACATTGGAGATTATCTCTCTCACAAGATCAAAGATTACAGCGACAAACTCTGCTTCTCAGGCCAACCCGAATTCTGCAACCTGGATCAGGTGGATACCCGCGTCACGGTGCTGGGCCATTTACAGCGGGGCGGCACTCCCAGTTCCACCGATCGCTTGTTAGCTACCGCCTTTGGTCGGGAAGCCGTAGACCTGATCGCCAACGGCAACTATAACCAGATGGTGATCTGGCAGAATGGCCGTGTTAGTAGTGTTCCCCTCAGTCATGTGATTGAGCAGATTAAGAAAGCCCGTAAGGAAGGCAAAGCCCCCTCCCGCGTCGATTCCCAGGGCTTCCTGGTACAAACCGCCCGCGACATCGGTATCTATGTGGGGGACCTCAGCGTGGAATAGCTCTTACAGTTGGGAGTTAGCCCAGGAGCGGGTGGGGATTGAGCAGGTCAACCACCGCTTGAAGATCTTCAAGATTTTGGTCGAGTGGTATCGCAACTGTCAGCACCGCTTCGGTTTGATAGCAACGTCATTCTGGACACCAGAAAGCGACAGACCGTCGAGCGCGATCGCTCAAACGGCTGCCCTTAATTTTCTAAAAGCGGTTTTTATAAAATGTCGGATTGCTCAAGCGGCTTTTAAGGAGTAGCAGGCCCAGTTTCTACCGTGGTTCCGGAGCCAGACAATTTTACAACTCCATCTTCAACTGTAATCTGGGTTGCATTGGAGGCTTCTCCCCCGGTTAGCAATTGCGGGAGCGATTGGGGAGTATAGGGAAGCGGGTTGACCGAATTCTTAACCACCAAAGGTAAATCCAGGGATAGCAGGTTGCCGCCCTGTTGCACTCGGATCAGCTTTTCGCCAGTGACTTCTAAGACTGTCACCTTCCCACCCGTAAGGGTTCCAGTATTGGTGACGGTTCCTCCCAGCAGAGTCAGGGTCCGTCCAGGAGCAACAGCCAGGTTTCCCGCATTGACCACTGCCCCAGCCTTTGGAACCGTAAAGACAAAGGTGGAAGGAGCACCTCCCAATTGGGAATAGGTGTTGGCTCCAGACGCATTAAACCAGTCATCAGGATAACCAGTGATGCCGGGACGAAAGCCGATCGCGGTAGCAGTCGTTGCGGTGAATGAAGCAGGCACGTTTAAGCTGGCATTGCGACCAAAGACAATTCCTGCAGGATTCATCAGATACAGGTTAGCCTTACTACCCATCAACTGAATCAAGCCATTGATGACAGAGGGATTGCCGCCTGTTACCCGTCCTAATACATTTTGTACAGAGGGATTGGCAATGAAGTTGGCCGCTTCTCCGGATGTCAGGCCAAACTGTTGAAAACTATGAAATAGGTTGGTTCCCGTCTGAGTACCGCCCGTAATGTTGTAAGTATTACCATCCGGGGAAACGATCGTACCCGTACCATCGGGAGCCGCTATGATTGACTGAGCCTGAGCAGGGGTGGAAGAGGCGAAATTAATAGCCTCCGCGAGAACCAGTGCAGAAATTGCCGTGTAAGCCCAAAAGTGTTTCATAAAGGAAATAACTTAGATAGGAGATAGAAGGGAATAACTAGAAGCCCTGCTCTCGCTAAGTAGCCAATTCGACGGCTTAATCTTAGCGTTCAGCAAATCTACTTAACCCTTTCTACAGAAAGACTTTAAATCCGGACTATAAACTTCAAGGCTTTGTAAAGATTGGGTATACTAGGCGTAGTCGTTACGAGTTCAGTTAAAGCATGAGTACTCCAACCATTGAAAACGTTGTGATTATTGGCTCTGGGCCAGCGGGCTATACTGCTGCCATCTATGCAGCTCGTGCGAACTTGAAACCGTTCGTGTTTGAAGGATTTCAGGCCGGAGGATTGCCAGGTGGCCAACTGATGACTACAACAGAGGTAGAAAATTTTCCTGGTTTTCCAGACGGTATTACGGGGCCGATGCTGATGATTCGGATGAAAGAGCAGGCGCTCCGCTGGGGGGCGGAACTGGTCACTGAAGATGTGACCGAGGTAGATTTTAGCCAACGTCCCTTTGTGATTCGGTCAGAAAGTTGGGAACTGCGATCGCACAGTGTCATTATCGCCACTGGAGCTACGGCCAAACGATTAGGATTGGCCACTGAACATCAATTTTGGAGCCGGGGAATTTCGGCCTGTGCCATCTGCGACGGGGCGACTCCCATTTTCCGATCCGCGGAATTAGCGGTTGTGGGAGGCGGAGATTCAGCCGCTGAAGAAGCTGTTTACCTGACCAAGTATGGCTCCCATGTGCATTTGCTGGTGCGCAGTGACAAGATGCGAGCCAGTAAAGCCATGCAGGATCGGGTGTTGAACAACGACAAAATCACAGTGCATTGGAACACAGAAGTTTTGGATGTATTCGGTGAAGCGGATCACATGAAAGGTGTGAAGCTGAAAAATAAGCAGACTGGCGAAGAGAGCGAGTTGCATGTGAAAGGATTGTTTTATGCGATCGGTCACACACCCAATACCGCTCTCTTCAAAGGTCAGATTGAGCTAGATGACATTGGTTATGTCGTGACCCGGCCCGGTTCAGTTGAAACCAGTGTGGAAGGGGTATTTGCAGCAGGGGATGTGCAAGATCATGAATTCCGGCAGGCGATTACCGCAGCAGGGACGGGCTGTATGGCGGCGATGCTGGCCGAGCGCTGGCTGTCTTCTAATGGGTTAGTGCAAGAGTTCCACCAGACCAAGGAAGCGGAAACCCGTCCTGCGGTCACTCCAGACAAGAAAAGTGAAGCTGAACAGTCGTCTGAATTTGATCCGACGCAGACTCGCCATGAAGGTAGCTATGCGTTGCGGAAGCTCTATCATGAGAGCGATCGACCCATCCTGGTGCTTTATTCTTCACCCCAATGCGGCCCCTGCCACACCCTCAAACCGATTCTGAGTAAGGTAATTGATGAATTTGATGGCAAGATCCACTACATCAACATCGATATTGAGCAGGATCCAGAGATCGCCGAAGCTGCCGGTGTTGTGGGAACTCCTACAGTTCACCTGTTCAAGTTGAAGGATAAAGTGGGTGAATTGAAGGGCGTGAAGCAGAAAAGCCAGTACCGGGAACTGATCCAAGCGAATCTGTGAGAATTAAAAAATTACCTTCGGCAAAGTCGAAGGTAATTTTTTAATTCTCAACTATTACCGTTACTGGGCCGTCATTTTCGATCGCCACCTGCATCATGGTCCCGAAAATGCCTGTTTCTACTTTGAGGCCGCTAGTTCGCAGTTTCTCGACGAATTTTTCATAGAGGGATTGAGCAACTTCCGGGGCAGCGGCGCGATCGAAGGAGGGACGGCGACCTTTGCGGCAATCGCCATAGAGGGTGAACTGGCTGATTACCAGCAGTTCGCCCTTGATGTCTTGAACCGAGCAATCAAATCGTCCCCCTTCCGTCGCAGGAAACAGTCTTAACTCCAAACATTTACGGGCCATCCAGTCCAGTTCTGCTTCTGTGTCCGTATTCGAGATGCCGACCAGCAGGTTTAATCCGCGTCCAATTTTGCCCACGATTTGTCCGTCTACAACCACCTGAGAGGACTGAACTCGTTGAATCACTACTTTCATAGATGGTGCAACTAATAGGATTTTAGATTTTGGATTTGCGATTTTAAACCTTGTCCAAGTCCAAAACCGTAGTTTCTCTGATGGGAAAACCCCTGTTCTCTAGCTGGACTTGGTTTAGATTGC
>JBBIQC010000349.1:0-5577 GCA_037442585.1 Oscillatoriales cyanobacterium bin_317 | reverse complement strand
TCGGCCAGCAGTTGATCAATGGCTTCCATCAGATCAAAGAGCTGTACGGTATTGAGATCAATGTCTCTGGAGGTTTGGGAATCGCCGGAACCTGGGGAACGTACACTTAACCGATGGGTTGTACTATCGATGGCATGAAGTTGTACAAGCGGATTCTCTTCCTGCACCAGTCGATTCCCATGAAGACCGCTTAATAAGCCTTGAACATACTGGCTGACCGCTTTCACCAGGCTGTCCAAAAACTCCCGACCTCCTGATAAAGGCTGTTCTTGACCTGCCAAACGACACTCCGCGTTAATTAACACCGAAACTGGAGGCCGGGGTTCCGTGGGACTGAGGCTAATCACCTCTCCCAACCCCTCTACGGTCAAGGTGCAGTTGGGCAAACTGTACTGTCGTTGAATGGTCATCCCGCCTCTCCATCAAACAAGCTAAACCAGTAACGCTGAATTCCGTAAGTACCTGTGCAGAACAAGAGTTCCGTCAGCAAATTCAGCGCCAGTTGATTAATTTTTTCATCAGAATAATTCTCGGCCACGGCAGCCCGTCGAGGGTTCATGCGCGATCGAAAATGGGCACGAAACCGCTCCAGGTAGTCGTTGAGCCGAAAGTGATGCTCTACGGATAGCTGCTTGTCACTGAGTTGTTGATAGGCCAGCAACAGTTGCCGAATCAAAACAGTCAATCGACGTGCCATGTAACATCCAACTACAACCAGTGCTTTGGCTTCTACGAGGGTCAACGCTCGCCGTTGATTATGTCGCCGCAAAGGATTCGTATTACGTAACCGCCAGAGCGTCACCCGGTCTTTAATAATTTCATCCAACTCTAACTGCTTTGCCGTCTGCAAAATCGCCTCTGATCCTTCCAGTTCCAGCGCTTCGATCGCCAGTAACATCAGGTCAATCTCAATTCTGGCTCGACGGGGGCACGTTTCATCCTGGATAGGCGGATCAGGCAGACTACCCAAAATTAACGGCACAGAGGGTTGGCTCGGTGGACTATTCAACTGCATTACACTCAAAAAAACATTCCTACTGACTAATTAAACGTTGTCCAGGCCCAGAACCGTAGCATCTCTGATGGGGAACGACCATTGGCTCGGTGAACTGGGTTTAAACCGGGCGATCAAGACAAACATTGTGAATGCTCCTTATCCATAATGGCTTATCATTGCATTTCTCCATTTTTTATTTACAGAATATGCTCAGTCGCATTCTACTGCCAGGGAGGGTAGTTCAACGACAAAGCGGGTCTGCCGATCGGCACTACCGACTTGAATCGTGCCTCCTAACGACTCCACCAATTTTTTCACCAAAGCCAGACCTAATCCAGTTCCTCCATGTTTCCAGGGATCGTTATTGGGAATGCGATAGAACTTATCAAAAATGCGATTTAACTCCTCACTGGAGATTTCAACACCGGAGTTACAAACATGCATCTGCAGAACCTGCGATCGCACGTCAGCACTCTCAACAATTTGTACCGTCACCGCGATCGTTTCACCCGCTGGGGTATATTTACAGGCATTGTTTAAGAGTTCGGTGACAATGCGATCGAGATGCGAGGGATCCGTCGCAAAGACTGGCAGGTTGGACGGAATCGATATTTGTAAGATTTGCTGCTGACTGCGAGCGCGTTCCAGGAAGGGTTCAATCCTCTGACGTAACCAGGATGCCAGGTCGATCGCTTGCAAAACCGGAACATCGCTGCCCGTTTCCAGACGAGACAAATCCAGTAAATCGTTAATTAAAGAAATCTCTCGCTGGCATTCATCCTTCAAAATTTGAAAATACTTGACTGCTTTTGAGAAGGCTGCAGCAGGCAAGATTAAGGCCGCATCTTCAGAATTCAAACCTCCCTGAGATGGGGGCTGCCCAGCATTGCGGAACAGAATCGTTTCTAACATCTGAGTCGCCAGCTTGATGTTAGACATAGGAGTCCGCAACTCATGAGAAACGGTACTGAGAAAATCATCTTTCAAGCGATTCAGCTCGGCTAAAACTTCCACCTGAGCCTGAGCCCTCTGGTATAGTCTGGCCTGACGGATGGCGATCGCGCACTGATTGGCGACTTGCTGCACCAGCCCAATATCCTGCTGATTGAATGCCCGATACTTATGGCTCACCAGCCACAGGTCGCCCATGACCACCTCGTTATCCAGAATCGGACAAGCCAACATGGCCACATAGCCGCGCAGTGGATTCGGTGTCAATGAGCAAAATTGAAAATACTGGCCCTGTAATAACTGCTGGTAGCCTTCTGGAAAGTTATCCATTTGCACCACTCGCCCCTGTAAGGCCACACGAGAATCGGTGTACTCGTAGGAAACTTTTGAGGTGCTCTGCTCCAAATCATAGAGAGCCGCATTGCAACTGGTGACACCCAGAGCCATTGCCAGTTCCTGCACCGCTGTCTGGAGAATTTGATCTTCGTCCAGACTGTCTCGCACCCGATCGGTAATTCGCTTCAGCGTGGCTTCAAATTCCGACGCCAGTTGTAACTCAGCCGTCCGAATATGCACCTGCCGTTCCAGGTCGGCATTCAGCCGCTGTACCTGTTGGTACAGTTCCGATTGCTCGATCGCAATTCCTACCTGCACCGCTAATTGTTTCAACAGATCGATTTCAAAAGGTTGCCATGAGCGAGGCTCCTGACAGTGATGGGCAATCAGCAACCCCCACAACCCCCCTTTTTCGTGAATGGGCACGATCAGCATTGCCTGTACTTGCAGGGCTTGCAGCATCTTGAGGTAGCACTCAGGCAGGTTCTCAGTTTGCAAATTGCTCAGCGATCGTATGCGTCCCTGCTCATACAGTCGGGCAAAGTTCCTGGCAAAACAGGGATCCTGAAAGGTTTCTCCCACGATCGACCTCCACCCCTGGGCAACAGACTCTGCTGTGACAACTCCGCTGTTTCCATCGGTGCGAAACCGGAAGATGAATACCCGATCGGTTTGCAAAAATCGCTGGACTTCGGCAACCGTTGTGTTCAAAATATGTTTGAAATCCAGAGATTGACGAATATTCTGAACGATCGCGGCAATTAAGGCTTCCCGTTCCAGTTGCTGTTGTTCCAATTGCCGTCGCTGGGTGATATCCATCGTGACCCCCACCATCTGCATGGGTTGTCCTTCACTATCACACAATACTCGTCCCCGGCTGCTCACCCAGTGCAGGCTGTCATCCGGCCAGAAGATGCGAAACTCCACTTCATAGTCATTGTGGTTTTGCAGCGATCGCGCCATGGCCTGATGCAGTAACTCTCTATCCTCTGGGTACACATGCTCTAAAAACTCTTGACAAGTAGAGTACCCCAGTACCGAGGCAGGCAACCCAGATAAGGCATCCGCATGATTTGAGCAAGTGATCACATGGGTCTTCAAATCGAGAGTCCAGGTTGTAATTTGGGCCACTTCAAGCGCCAGATCCAACTGGACTTGCTGAGCCTGTAAAGCCTCCTCTCGCTGCTTTTCGCAAGTCATATCCACCATTACACCCCGCAGTAAAATAGGCTGCCCCGCTTCTTCCACCACGGTTACCAAATCTTTCAACCAGAGCAGACGACCATCCGCCGTCACCATTCGGTATTCCAATTCGTGATTTTGCCCCTGCTGGGTGGCCATGAGACAGGTATTGACGGCCTGATCGCGATCGGGCGGATAGATATGGTTAATCCAAAAATCCGCCTCCAGCCATTGATGGAGGGGATAACCCAGAAGTTGTTCTGCTCGTTCACTGACAAACGTAAACTGAAAGGTTTTGACATCCGCTTCCCAAAAAATTCCTGCGATCGAGCGCACTAGAATTTCGTACCGCTCCTGAGAGTGCGGCAAGGACACCTTTTGCGGCTGGGGGTTAGCTACTGGGATGACGGGACTGAACGGTTGGTTGCCATTAGATTCGCCATCCCTGGAAGCGATCGGATCAGTATTCATCGCTGACATGCTCGTCGAATGGAGCCATATCAATATTTATATTGTCTGTGATTCCCCTTAGTATCGACGATCCCAGTCAGGTTTTATCAGGAATAACAACCTGAATTTTGTGTGTAGCTTCCTCAAAAATACTTAGGCTTTGACTTCACAGACCTGAACATTAGGTAGACGCGATGCCACAAATCGATCCATCCAGGACTCCAGGTATTTCCGGTTCGTTTGTTGCTCGGTCAAATCAGTTGTCTCTAAGGGATAAGGCATCAGGCCCAACATGGCAGCCGTAGTGACACAAAACATGGATTTTTGGAAACTGACGCAGATGCGAGTGCGTAAATCTTCTTCTCCCCTTAAAGAGATTTTTTGATAGAACTGGTGCAAGTAGTCAGGCAGAAAGTGACGCATATCCTGCATCAGCAGCGTGGGAGGAATCCCCGCCCCACCGATAGGCAGCGGATCGGCATACAACGCTCCATAGGTGAAGCGGGAAATATCATGAGAAATTTGATACGCCTGGGCATTGTAAGACACGGTGCCCATAAAGGGAAACGAACGGAAAAAAACAGCCTCTACATAGGGAACTGCCGCATCCATCAGGAATGTAAGTCCGGCAGATTCAGGAATAATGGTGTACTCTTTGTCGTTAATCTTCACCGCATAGGTGATGGGTTGACTTGCCGCCGCCACCAATCCCGCCAGAACGTGGTCTACCACATCGCGAATTGTTTGAATTTTACCCCGATCGTAGCGATCGGATAGGTCTAAAAACATCGGACTCATGACTCGCCAGAACTGCCCCAAAGCGCTGTAATAAGCCAATTGCCGCACCTGCTCTAACAGAAAATCAGGAAATGCCTGGTTTAGCCCCCGGATCAACCAATTTCCGGATAACTTGGCCGTGATCGCTTGCCGTGCCCGTTCCTCAAACTCCGGAGTATCGAGATAAGCATCCAGCTTTCCTCCGCCGTGATAGAACATGGCCTTCATGCAATATTCAGAGAATTCATAGTTGATGCGATCGTGCCACCAGTGCTTCAACAGCTTGTTGAGAGAAACCTCACCATTGAAGTATTTAAAGAACGGAAACAGCACCAGAAACTGGCGATCGGCAACGAAGAGGAGATTGCGCCAGTAGGCATCCAGAACTACCCCATAGCTTTTCAAAATGCCTACCACTTCCATTACATTCTCATCGGATTCCGGCAGGAGCGCCCCTCCCTGTTCAATGCGATCGATGATTTCGGCTAAGGGATGGGTAGAAGGCGGCAAGGTTGAGGTACGGGTCATGTTCATAGGGGTTCCAGAAGGCAGAGTGAGCGAGATGGCAAGGGGGATTAGGGATTATGAGTATTGGGAGTTGGAGCCGATAGATTCAGTGAAGGAACTGTAGCTACTGCAGAATTGGGTGACAGGAGAGCGGTTGTGGTGGTTTCGCTCCATTGCACCATCCAGTTGGGCTGCACTCCTAGCAGCACAATCAGCATCGCCAGGATAAATGCCGGAACCCGATCTGACCACTCCACTTTGGGGAGATTGGCAAACTGCTCCGGCAGACGGCCAAAGAAGGTTCGGTTCACCAGCAGTAAAAAGTACACAGCGGTCAAGCCAGTTCCCACCATGCAGAGTAAGGTTTGCCCGGGTGG
>JBBIQC010000348.1:1175-5588 GCA_037442585.1 Oscillatoriales cyanobacterium bin_317 | reverse complement strand
CTAGCCCGATTCAGCAGGCAGCTTTTAGTGCCGATGGTCGCTGGATCGCGATGCTTTTCCAGGATGGTAAGGTGCAGGTGCAAGAGGTTGCCACAGGTCAGGTGCGGCAGACTCTGACGATCGCTCCTGCAGGTCAGGGAGGGATGTTAACTGCAGCAGCCCAATTAGTTTTTAGTCCGAATGGTCAGATGCTGGCGGTTAACACGGGTAAAGGTCAGCTTTGGGGCTGGAATTTAGAGTCTGGCCAGCAGTGGCATATTGAGCCACCGCCTGCCAAAATTCAGATTTCAAATCCGGGAGATCGGGGCGCGATCGCCTTCAGTCCCGATAGTCACTACCTGGTAACTTCCCAACAGCAGCAAGTTGAAGATCAGGTGATCTATGTAGCTACCCTATACGACAGCCGGACTGGCCAGGAAATCGGTACTCTACGAGGTCATACAGCCCCCATTACTGCCATTCAATTTACGCAGGATGGTTCTCTGATTGCAACCAGCAGCCTTGATGGCACCGTGCGGCTGTGGTCTGCTGGGGTTGGAGGAGAACTTCCTTCCCTTAAAATGGCCGATCGGCCAATCCAATGGCTGGCATTTCAACAGCAAAATAGTGCCTCGAATAAATCCGCCGACAGCACTCAGAGCAAGTCGGCACTGCAAGGCTCGGCATTGAATGGAATTGTAACCGTAGCAACGAATGGTGCTTTACAGCGGTGGGATCTGGTTCAACCTCTCACGATTTCTGCTGCCATCAAGAACAGTATCGGGGATGCCAGATTGGAAAGGACATTTTCTCCCACTTCGGTAAGAAATAACATTGTACGGACGGTAAACCAGATCACTCAGGGGGTTGGCAATCTGGGCACAGAGTTGGAGACGCGTTTATCTCACCTGCTTAAAATTGGTGCTCCCACGTCTTCTCAAATTCAAAATTCTCAATCCCTGATCCAGGCTAATGGGAACTACCTGTATAACTCTGGGGCGATCGCAGCGACAACCAAGCAGTCTCAGGTTCTTAGCAATCTGACCAATAAGCTTCCTCCTCAGAGTAAATTAGCCAGTGTCGCTTTCAGTGCGGATGGTCAGCGATTGGCAACCTCCGATAGTACGGGTAAGGTTGCAGTTTGGCGAATCAATTCCGATCAAACCCTCAATCGAATAGGAGAATTACAAGCAGTTCAAATGGTCGCTGAGCCAGATCCTACCCAACCTGGACAACAGGGTGCTGGCGGAAATGCCATTCGCTATTTGGCCTTTAGTCCTGATGGCCAGATGCTGATGGGAGTGGGAGTGGACTGGACTCTGCGCTTGTGGGAGGTGCGATCGGGCAAGCTCTGGCAGTCTTTAACGGGACACGAAGCGTTTGTTGAACAAGCTCAATTTAGTGCGGATGGACGGCGGATTATTAGTGCCAGTTGGGATCGAACAGCCCGCATCTGGGAGGTTGAATCCGGTCAACTCAAACTCACGGTGGGCCATAAAGATGGAGTCACCAGCGCCCATTTCAGTCCCGACGGACAACAGGTGGTTACAACCAGTCTGGATGGAACAGCCAAGATCTATGACTCCTACACAGGAGCTTTACAAGTGATTCTGGCAGGACATCGCGGTGGGGTACTGGATGCGGCTTTCAGTCCTGATGGCCAGACAATAGCAACCGGCAGTACCGATGGCATTGTTCGTTTATGGGATGCTTCTACGGGCATAGAGAAAGCGGCTCTCCGACCAACCAAGTCCTCCGTACAGGCAGACGCAATTAAGCAAATTGCCTTCAGTCCAGATGGTCATCATCTGGTGGCATTAACGAGTAGCGGCCAATTGCGGCTGTGGATCGCGTCCTGGCCAGGATTGTTGGAAGTAGCTCGCGATCGCAGTTTGCGCCAACTGAAACCAGAAGAATGCCTGCGCTACCTGCGGCTTGCCCCCAATGTGTGCCCCACTCTGACTCTCAACTCTAATCTTCGCCAGTGATAGCACTATCGACATCAGCTCCTTACCCCTTGATTGTTCACTGATTCAAAAACTCTCTAAACTGGGGAAGGAACGACACCAAGGAGAGTCGCATGACTGCAGTACAAGTATCTGCTCAAGATCTGTTTCGGGCAGCCTACGAAAATCGCTACACCTGGGATAAGAGCTTTCCCGGCTATACCGCAGATGTAACGCTAAAACTGGATGGTCAGGAATTTAAAGGCCAGGTGCGCGTCAATCCCGACCTCACGGCTGAAGTATTGGGCGTGGAAGACGAAGCCGCGAAAAAAATGATTCATGGGCAACTCTGGGAAACGGCGATTCACCGGGTTCGTCGTACCTTTGAAGAAACCCACGGCCAGAATACCTTCACCTATGGCAACACTGATGAGGATGGCGCGGTGGAAATTCTGATGGGCGGCAAAGCGGAGGGCGATCGCTACAAAGTCCGCGATAACATCGTCACCCTGGTACACCGTCATATTCATCATGTCGTTGTGACGATCAACACCTTCAGCGTCACGGAAACGGGCGAGGGCTATCTCTCCCACCGCTACGACTCGATCTACCACGATCCCAAAACCGGTGAACAAAAAGGTGGCCTCAGCAACTTTGAAGATGGCTACGAAAAAGTCGGCCCCTACTTCATCCTCAGTCGCCGCCTGATTTCCACTGAAGTCGATGGCAAACCTTCCACTCAGGAGTTTCTGTTTTCTAACATCAAACTCTTAGAGCAAAATTCCTAGGGAAGGCATTATTCCTGGAAGGGCGTAGCATTCGGTAAAGAACCCACAGCAAACGCTGATACATCAGTGCCGCATGCTGCTCCCTTACAATTGCTTGGTGTATCCTTTGCTGGAAATCACCTTAAAATTCCTAATTCAAAATTTCTAATTCCTAACTCTTCCTTGCGGCGTTAGGATCAGTAGGAACGATCAGTTGTTAACCGCAAAAGGTGACCTATGTCTCTGACCTTAACTCCCGAAAACGTGGAAACTGTTCTGGACGAAATGCGTCCGTATCTGATGGCCGATGGCGGCAACGTAGAACTTGTTGAGATTGATGGCCCGATCGTCAAGCTGCGGCTGCAAGGGGCGTGTGGCTCCTGCCCCAGTTCTACCATGACCTTGAGAATGGGCATTGAACGTCGGCTGCGGGAATTCATCCCCGAAATTGCCGAAGTTGAGCAAGTACTGTAAGTTGGGGTTGAGTTTTAAGTTCCGCATCTGAATTGAACTCAAAACTCAACCCTTAAAACTTAAAACTCAACACCTACTCATGCCTCATCCCTTATACGTTGCCTTTATCTGGCACCAGCACCAGCCCCTGTATAAAAGTCGGGCTGAGTCTGGTGTGGCTGACGGGCGGTATCGCCTGCCGTGGGTGCGTCTGCACGGAACGAAGGATTATCTCGATCTGGTGCTGATTCTGGAGCAATACCCGAAACTGCACCAGACGGTTAATCTCGTACCGTCATTGATTTTGCAGATAGAAGACTATGTGGCGGGTACGGCTCTTGATCCCTATTTGAAGATCGCCCTGCTCCCTACCGAGCAACTGACGCTGGAGCAGAAAGAATTTGCGATCGCCCATTTCTTCGATGGCAATCACCACACCCTCATCGATTCCCATCCCCGCTATGCACAACTCTACGGGCAGCGGCACGACAAGGGACACGAGTGGTGTTTAGACAACTGGACAGATCAGGACTATAGTGACCTAGCGGCATGGCATAACCTGTCCTGGATTGATCCCTTATTCTGGGATGACCCCGAGATTGCAGGCTGGTTAAAGCAGGGAAAGGGATTTACTCTGAGCGATCGCCAACGGATTTACTCGAAGCAGCGGGAGATCCTCAGCCGGATTATTCCCCAACACCGCAAGATGCAGGATGCGGGGCAACTGGAAATCACGACCACGCCCTATACCCATCCCATTCTGCCCCTGTTAGCGGACACAAATTCTGGACGGGTAGCGGTACCGGAGATGACCCTGCCGCGATCGCGATTCCAATGGGCGGAAGACATTCCCCGTCACCTGCAGAAAGCCAAGTATTTATACAAGGATCGGTTTGGCCGGATGCCACGGGGATTGTGGCCATCGGAACAGTCAGTAAGTCCGGCGATTTTGCCCTACATTTCGGAACAGGGCTTTCAGTGGATTTGTTCCGATGAGGCAGTGTTGGGTTGGTCTACGCATCACTTTTTCAGTCGGGATGGATCGGGTAATGTCTATGAACCAGAGTTGCTCTACCGTCCCTATCGCCTGGAAACGCCGCACGGGGATCTGGCGATCGTCTTCCGGGATCACCGTCTGTCAGATTTGATTGGCTTTACCTACGGCTCAATGGAAACGGGACAGGCGGCGCGAGATCTGGTGGGGCATTTAGAGGCGATCGCCCGTTCTCTCAAATCCCGACAAGCAAGTGGTAGCACGGTACTGGAGC
>JBBIQC010000348.1:0-1165 GCA_037442585.1 Oscillatoriales cyanobacterium bin_317 | reverse complement strand
TAGTGACGATCGCCCTGGATGGAGAGAACTGCTGGGAGTTTTATCAGCAGGATGGTTTGCCATTTCTGAATACGCTTTACCAAATTCTCAGCGACCACTCGGACATCAAGCTGGTGACCGTCTCGGAATTTCTGGATCAGTTTCCACCAACGGAGAGTATTCCCAGCGCCAAATTGCACAGTGGTTCCTGGGTGGACGGCAGCTTTACCACCTGGATTGGGGATCCGGCTAAAAATCGGGCCTGGGATTTGTTAACAGATGCTCGTCAAATACTGGCCGACCATCCCGAAGCGACGGAAGAAACCAATCCGGAAGCCTGGGAAGCCCTGTTTGCAGCAGAAGGATCGGATTGGTTCTGGTGGTTTGGGGAAGGGCATTCCTCCAACCAGGATGCCATGTTCGATCAACTATTTCGGGAGCATCTGGCAGCACTCTACCAGGCGTTGAATGAACCTGTGCCTCCCGAAGTGCGGCAACCTGTGGAGGTTCATGCAGGGCGCGGCGATCATCCGCCAGAAGGTTTCATTCATCCTTATATTGATGGACGAGGAGATGAGCAGGATTGGGAACGCGCCGGACGATTTGAAATTGGTGGCGCACGGGGAACGATGCACCGTAGTAGCACGATTCAGCGAGTCTGGTATGGGGTCGATCACCTGAACTTTTACTGCCGCCTGGACTTTAAAGCAGGCACCAAACCGGGAATTGACTGTCCTCCAGAGTTAAACCTGCTCTGGTTCTATCCCGGTCAAACGCTATACAACAGTTCGATTCCCCTAGTAGAACTGCCGAATGAGCCACCGTTGAATTACGGCTTTCATCATCATTTGGGGATTAACTTACTGACTCAAACGATTTGGTTTCAGCAAGCCGGAGAAAACTTACGCTGGCATTCCCGCGCCAGCCGTGCTCAGGTGGGACTGGATACCTGTCTCGAACTGGCTGTACCCTGGGCTGATCTGCAAGCGGAACCGGACTGGTCTTTGAAACTGGTGATGGTACTCTCCGATGGTGGGCGCTATCGCAGTTATTTACCAGAACAGGCGTTGATCCCGTTGGGTGTACCTTAGCTCGTAATCCAGGGACTGAGCGTAAAGTCGCGGATTTGTTGGAGTATGCCCGGTTGCAGTGAATTCAAGTTATAAGTAATCGGGGTTAATTCCGT
>JBBIQC010000347.1:0-5595 GCA_037442585.1 Oscillatoriales cyanobacterium bin_317 | reverse complement strand
TCTTGCTCATGATATCTCCCGTCTCTTTTCCTTTTTTCAATGAACTAGCCCTGCTGCAAGGGAGTAGATCCGCCGATCGCCGCTAAAATATCCGCGTTAAACGGATCTTCATTCAAACTTGGCAACAGCGATCGTCCAAACCCCATACCAACTGCACCGCTTCAGTTGGATTCGCAGAGAAGAAATCAAATTCGTTAATCAGTAACACATCCGGGTTGATTCGCTGAATGATTTCAGCCACGTTTCTGGCCTGTTGAACTCGCAGTTCCTGGCTAATCGTTGTCCCCCGGTTATCTGGAATGACTGGATTGGAAAAGTCATTAATGATTTGTCCTTATAACAAGGGCCGAGGAAACCGGGCACACCATGCCCAGGCCCAACCATATAGAACATCTTGGGTCTTACATCCAGCGTCAACCCTCCAAGGATGCCCCGGAAAAAAGCGCTCAAATCCTTCTTATGCAGATAATCAAGCCCTCACCCCTTGCCTGATTGCTGAATGGGAATTGCAATCTGAAATGTGGTGCCCTGACCAGGCTGGGAAATACATTCCAGACTGCCCCCATGTCGTTCCGTAATAATTTGATAGCTGATAGACAGGCCCATGCCCGTACCCTTACCAACAGGCTTAGTGGTAAAGAAGGGATCAAAAAGCCGCCGCTGAACGGTTTCGGGAATGCCAGGGCCGTTATCTGTGATGCAGATGCGGATCCAGTTGCCCTCCAGCATCTCAGTCCGAATCAGAATTTGGGGCGCGGCGATCGCGGTTTCTTGCAGGGCATCGATCGCGTTAGCCAGAATATTCATAAACACCTGATTCAATTGTCCAGCGTAGCATTCAACCTGTGGTAACTCTCCGTACTCTTTCAAGACCTCAATGGCATTCTGATCGGAGGTGCCCCGCAGGCGATTTTGCAAAATCATCAGAGTACTGTCGATCCCTTCATGGATATTCACAGCTTTACGCTCGGCTTCATCCATTCGCGAGAAGGTTCGCAGGGAAGCGACAATTTTCTGAATTCGTTCTGCTCCCACCTTCATAGAATTCAAAGTTTTTGGCAGATCCTCAATCAAAAACTCCAGGTCGATCGCAGCCGCTTCAGTCATAATTTCAGGCACAGGCTCAGCATAATACTGTTGATATAGCTTCACTAAACGTAATAAATCCTGAGTGTAGTCGTTGGCGTAATTGAGATTGCCGTAGATAAAGTTCACCGGATTATTAATCTCATGAGCCACCCCAGCCACCAACTGCCCCAGGCTAGACATCTTCTCACTCTGAATCATCTGAGTCTGAGTGCGCTGCAGTTCTTCCAGTGTCTGCTCCAGTTCGGCTGCCTTGGTACAGGTTTGAGCATAGAGATCAGCCTGGTTGAGAGCGATCGCCAGTTGTCCAACAATCGCCTGAAGCAGTGCAATTTCATCCTCGTTCCAGTATCGCATCTGATGATCACTACAACTCAAAACTCCGATCGTTCCGGATTGCGTTTGCATTGGCAACATCAATACTGTTTGATAGCTCAGGCAGTGAACAAACTCCAGAATCGGATAATGGTTCCAGGTTTCCTCATCTTCGATCGCCAGTGGCTCCAACCACTGCAGTCGTCTAGCCAGAGGGCCACTCCGAGAAATAGCATAGCGGCCTAACAGACTGGGGGAATCTTGATGGCGTGATTCTTTGATCACTTCCCAGTAAGCATCGGTATCCTGCAGGTGGAACCAGGCAAAGTAACAGCAATCCGTTTCTAAAAAGCTTTGGACCTCTTGCAGTGTAGTTTCCAGAATTATGTCAAAGTCTAAAGAGTTGCGAATCTGGCTAATCAAATGATTCAGCAATTGTTCGCGGCGAGCCTGTTCCCTCATCTGCTGCTCAGATTGCCGCAGCACTTCCTCGGCTCTGACCCGCTCGGTAATATCTTCGTAAGTTCCTAAGACTCCAACAACCGAGCCATCCGCTGCGTGCAGGGGAATTTTATTAATTTCCAGCCAACCAACTTCCCCAGCAATTTCTGGCATTGGCTCAACTAACCGTAGGACAGGCGTGTTTGACTCCATCACTTGCCGATCGAAGGCTTGAATGGCTCTGGCTTCTTCAGGTTTCCACAGATCAAAGTCCGTCAATCCAACAATTTCTGAAGGAGTCATTAATCCAGCATCTTGAGCGTAGGCCCGGTTACATCCGAGATAAACTAAGTTCCTATCTTTCCAAAGAATGGCCTGGGGAATATTGTCCATCACCAGTTGCAGCAGTTGTTGGGATTCCTGCAAGGCGGCTTCAGCCCGGATGTGATCGCTAATATCACGGACGATCGTTAAAACCTCATCGTCTCCACAGGCCAGTACCCGTGCCTCGTAATCATGAACAACCGATCCGAGTGTCAGTTGGTAGTGAATGAGTTGAATTTGTTGAGTTTCTAGAGCTTGCTGAATCGCTTGATAAAGGTGTTGTGCAACGGTGTCTGGAAGCACGTCAAAAATGGTTTTGCCCAGAAACTGTTCCGGTGGCACCAGAGCATCCCAGTCCACCGAAGGGAAAAAGTCCAGATAGATCCCGTCACGGCTGTAGCGGAAGATCATATCTGGAATGACTTCTAATAATGCTCGATTTTTCGCTTCACTGGCGCGTAGGGCTTCCTCAATGGCTTTGCGATCGCTAATGTCTACGCCTATACCCCACCCCCCCCAACCCGCAACGGGAAATTGCTGGGAGAGATTAGACCAGAGAACCGTCTTGATGGTGCCATCCTTACACCAGAGTTTCCATTCCCAGTTGCGATAGTTGCTACCTAATTTCACCCATTCCGCCATCATCCGTTTCCGGTAATGGGTGTCGCGATAGAGCAGTTCCATGGCGTTAGGATGGCCAATGATTTCCTCAGCGCTGTAACCCGTTACCCGCTCACACTCCCGGTTCCACAGAATGATGTGACCTTCATCATCAAAGGCATTCATCATGACCGGCATATTTTGTAATACGGACTGAAGCCGATGCTCGCTTTCCCTTAAGGCGGTGGTACGTTCCTCAACACGGGCTTCTAATTCCTGATTGAGGTGTTCTAAAGCAGCTTCTGCCTGCTTGCGATCGGTGATATCGGTAAACGACCCCAGTATCCCAATTACGGCTCCGGTCTCATCATGCAAAGGGATTTTGTCCACTTCTAACCATCGTTGCTGCTTATCTGGAGTCAGCCAGGATTCGATCCGGTTCAGTTCAGCCGTATCAGATTCCATCACCCGGCGATCGCAGACACGAAACCATTCCGCTTCCTCTCGTTTCCAGGTCAGATCGTAATCCGTTTTGCCCACAATTTCCTGGGGTGAAGTGGCTCCTGCCATTTCAGCAAAGGTCTGGTTACACCCCAAGAAAACGGAATTCAAATCCTTCCAGAAAATCGCCTGAGGAATGTTATCCATCACCAGTTGCAAAAGTTGCTGGGAGCGCTGTAACTCCTGTTCAACTTGTTTACGCGGAGTGATATCCCGAATTGTTCCCACCAAAAATTCATTACCATGAGAGTCTTTAAAAACAGACTTTTTCGTAGAAATAAATTTGGTGATTCCAGTAGCATCGGTGAAGCATTCCTCATTTTCGATCGTCATGCCTGACATGAATACCTGCTCATCTTTTTCCCAAAAAACTTTGGCTTCCGCTTCTGGAAAAAACTCAAACTCTGATTTACCAATTAACTCACTGTAGTCATACCCAATGAATTGGCAGAATGCATCATTGAGGAGTAGCCAGCGGTGCTGCCGATCTTTGACAAAAATGGGATCGGTAACTCCGTTGATCAAGTAATTCAGAAATTCAGGGGAGTTACCCAGGTAAGCCTCAACAGAATCCGGGGGTAAGTTGCTGACAGGGAATGGCATGGAATCGAATGGGTGCGTATTGCTTCATCAGAGTTAATTGAGGCCACGATCGCCCACAATTCCTGATAGTATTCCCTAGCCAAAAACCTGTTAACAATCTGCTGAGAGGTTAGTCATTGTTTCTGCTACCGATTTACCCTTGCGGAGTAGCCACTAAAGCTGGCTGGAGAAAATTCCATTTCTGCATGATCTGATACAAGTTGATCTCCGCTTCCAATAAGCAAGCGTGACCACTATCCGGCAGAACCACCAACTGAACATCCGCTAAATGTTCAGCCAAATCTTGCGCTTCTGGAACTGAGGGCAGCAAGCGATCTGCTGCACTGGCCAGCAGCAATACGGGTTGAGTAATTTGCCGGAGCTGAGCGGCTGAAATAGTAAATTCATTCAACAACGAGAGCCGCCATGCAGATGTCTCCTGGGGGACTGATTGTATCGCCTGCCAGAGAGCCTGACGATCGCCAGGAGCAACGCGTTCCAGATTGGCTAACCAGAGTAGCAATCCCATTGAGGTTAATCGATACAACGGTTCGGGTAATCGACTGGTAATCGCTCCCCCCCAACTCATTAAAGGCCAGCGACGAAAAGAGGAAGCTGGATTCACTAGAATAATTCGGCTAAACAGGTGAGGAGAATGAAGCGCTACTTTCATGGCCAGACAGCCACCAAAAGACTCTCCACAGAGATAAACTACTCGATCAGGCAAGTCTTGCAGTTCCTGGTGGATCAGTTCAACGACCTGCTCTGTCAACTCCTCCCAGCTTGTTAAATCAGTCGGCGGAATTGCCAGACAGCGAACATCGAATCCAGTTTCTAAGCCCGTGGTTTGCGATCGTAGTAACTGCCCTGTACCATCCATTCCCGGTAAAAACACAAACAACGGATAGTCAGGTTGCAACAATCTGGGCGTTAGAAAACAAGGGCCAGTCTCAATCATGGGGTTCTAATAGCATCCCTGGGTTAACAATTCACGAATCTCCGTCCGGCAGGTTTCCGTAATCTCAGCCACCAGCGATCGCGCTTGCTTGCCTTGATATTCTTGTTGCTGAGCGGCAGTAATTCGGTAGGGACGACCAATCAGTATATTAACCCGCTGATAAACCACCATCGGATGCCATCCCGATTGATTAAATAAAGGTTCCGATGGATCAAACCAACTGAGAAACTGGAGTGGCACCACCGAATTCGTAATTTCCTCCTGAGACGCGATCGCCACAGGGAGAATGGCAAAGTTTGCGATCGGTGCCCGTAGCGCCAGATGAGCAAAACCCCGTTGAAACTCGCCCATCTCCTGCGGGGAAGTTGCCTGCACCATCGGCTCGGCACCCTCTGGGAATACTCCCACCATTTGCCGAGCCTGAAGCAACCGCACCGCCTGTTGAAAAAAACTTTGCTGCCGCTGCTGAGGCACCTCCAGGGGGAAGCAACCAAACTGATCTACAATTTCCCGCAAAACAGGTACCTGACCCATATAGTGATGACAGGCAAAGCGCACTGGACGATTCATTGCCGCCATCAACAGCGGTGCATCCATAAAACTACGGTGATTGCTGACCACCAGAACCGCCCCATCCTTGGGGATTCGCTCCAGGTAGTAGTTGTCCAGGCGGGTGCCAAACGCCGCCAGGAGCAGTCGAGAAATTTGCAGGGGATCGCCAAACAGCATTTTGATGAACGGTATCACTGAGCATGAACAGTCTTCTCTCTATGGCTTAACATTTTTGT
>JBBIQC010000346.1:0-5610 GCA_037442585.1 Oscillatoriales cyanobacterium bin_317 | reverse complement strand
CAGAGGCATTGGTTAATAAGGTCATACCACAGGCGGTAGAAATCGCAATTGTTGGTCTAGGTGACTCAAACACCAGCGTCAGAAAACATGCAGCAAAGACATTGAACCTGATCAAAACTCCACAAGTCACGGAGCTTCTGATCTGAAGGAAACCCATGATCCTTGCGAATGGGGGTGGGGCGGGGGAATCCATATTCCTAATTTTAAAGATACAGCGCGTATAGCAGAGACTCTGGGTTGGATTGGTACGCCACAGGCAATAGAAGCCCTAATGGTTACTTTGCGTGAAGGAGAGAAAGCCAGTCGGGTACTTGAAGGATTGGCTAGGGTTGATACTCCACAGGTAGTCAATACTTTAATCAATTCTCTCAACGATGCTGACGAGTCAGTTAGGTATTGGTCAACAAGAGCTTTAGGTAAAATTGGTACATCCAAAGTGATAGAGCCTTTAATTGAGGTACTTTATGATTCTGATACTTCAGTTAGAACCAGTGCAATAGAGGCATTAGAGCAGATTGGCACTTCGGAAGTGTTAGAGAAGTTGATCTTCTCCCCCGGAATTGATCTCTACGCGTCTGATATATTTCCCTGGGCAAGAACTTTGGCGGTTCGCTATAGCAAAGACAAATTGCCGTTCATCCCTGTTTATCCAGAGCGAGTAAGATTTTCACCCGTTTGGGAAATGGTAAAGCGTTGGACAAGGCAGTTTGGTCAATCTCGCTCAATTAACCAGTAACTTGTCTGGCGAGAAACGCTGGCTCTGATTCCGAATCAGAGTCTGACGCCGATGCATCCGTGACTCGCAGTTGTCCTCTACCAATTAACTCAATCAACTCAGAGATACCCCGGCAATCCAGGGTCTTGGCGACAGACATTGCCCCTTCCCAGCCAGAATCCGTCACCGTCAGGGTGCGGCGTTTCTTCTCCTCTTCAAACGCAGGGAGATCCCTTGTCCTATCTCAGTCTCCGCAGGAGGTGCTACGCAAACACGAGGAGATTGATCATGACTAATTTCAAGACACTCACAACCACTGCTCCACGCAACGGACATCACCCGGAAGCCAGTCAACGGGTGGACTCGATCGCGACCCCGGTTGAACGAGATGAGTTTGATTCCAGGGAATTTGAGGAAGGACGAGAATCGCTGCCTTACTTGCAAATGTTGAACTATCAGCACCCTGACCAGGCGGGATTTTTCATCACGGCTGAGAATGCTTCAGCGGTCAACTTCATGCCGAACGATGAGTGGATCTTGCACACCACCACCTTCCAGAGTGGGGAGACGGTGGAGGGGTATCGCGCTCTGCTGGCTCGACTGCTGATTCTGCGGAAATCGAGACTGATAATGTTCGATCGCGAGAGTGGCGATTTCATCGGGCTGTACCAGAAGTCCCGCTATGACCGCAACACGATGGTGCTGAAGACTCGCTACCTGGTGTTTTTGGTTGGGAAGAACAAGCAGTTGCTCCACGACGCTCCGTTGCTGCTGACGGCGAAAGGGTCGTTCAATGGCAGTTTTGGTGAAGTGGTCAGAAAGTTCCAGGCTGACCTGAGCAAGGCGTATGGTGCAGCGACGGGAGCCAGAAAACCCAGAGGCGACAGGTTCATGGCGTTATCGGTTTTAGCGGTGCGGGTGCAGCCGGAACTGAAGGGGAAGGAACGGAAGTCCTGGGCCTGTTCGGTGGCGGACTATGGGGTGCCCACAGCGGAGAACTGGCGATCGTATTTTGTGGGCTATCAGCTGGAACTGAAGGAGAAAATTCTGGCGGTGTTTGAGGAGTGGTCTGAGTTTGGGACGTGGGAACGGGAGGTGGAAGCGCAAGAGCGACGCTGGTCTTCGCCGCCAGCGACAGTGTCCGACCTCACGGAAGATGGCACCGACGAGAGTTTTGAGGCGTTTGACTACGGTGGCTACCCAGACGAACTCTAGCCCCGGCTTTGTACTGATTCACGCCGCCCTTCAGGGTGTACCTGAGGGGTTGCGGCTATTTTAAGGAGGTTTCACCATGACCACAACGGGTAACACGCCCCCCGATCGCGTGATCGTGATTTTGGATTCGACGGTTGAACTGCCTGCTTTTGCGTTTTTCCAGCCGGTTCGGGTCAGGATTACCAAGGAAATTGGGACGATTATTGCGATGAAATATGAGGGGCGGTGGCTGTATCAACTCAGGGATTTGACCCGGTTTACGGCGAATTGGTGGGAACCGGAGCAACTCAGAAGTTTGCGGCGAAATCGATGATGGAGTTGTGGAGATGGTGTTTCTTTAGTAAGCAGAAAGATTCTGGCCTTGGGGACTCTATCATGAGTCCCTTTGCGTTTGGGATAGGGGCGATCGCTCTGTAACAAAAATGCAACTTAGCTTCAGGGATGTTTACCCTTTCATCGCTGAACGTAAATTTGAATAACTCTTCTGGGAGCAAGCTTATCCACTCAATCTATAGTTGAAGTGGAAATACGTGCATAGCCAAATGCAGGCGAACTTTGGAAGATGCGGGCTGAGTGAGGGGTTTGCCTTGAGGCTACGGTAAATCTAGGGAGGTAAGCATGCCAAGCCAGGTGATTGGAAATGGACCCGTCAGCTTTACAGATAAAAATGGGAAGCACCAGTCAATTCCCCTTTCGCTGCTTTACTTTGAAAATAGTAAAATACCGGTGGATAAATTATCGCTTGATGATGACGATAAAAACACTTTAAAGGCTCTGTTGGAGAATCTCATTGCAGAGGGCTTTCTTAAACCAGCTCCCACGCCACCGCCTAAGGCTGCGATTGCTCTGAAGGCAGCGCGCCTTGGTGCAAAGGGCAATACGATTCAAGTGACTTTTAGCAACATTGTCGTAGATCCAGACTATCCTACTGATCCCACGAAAACTACCTTTGATGCCGAAATCACGGCAAAGGCTACCTATTCTGGTTTGAGTTTTGATCCAAAGTCCCCTTCGTTCATCGGAAAAGTATTAGGCGTTGGGGAAAAAGCTGGTACAAGCCCTGGATTAGTACAAGTCAAAGAACCTGCGCCAACTAAAGTAACTCAACCCCAGACAATTACAACTCCTAAACCGTTAACGGGTGGAGGTGCCTCAGTACAGTCTTCACTCTCTATCGATGGTGATCCTTCAGGCACAGCTTTTACATTGGAAGCCTGGAAAAAAGGGGCTGATGGGGACAATATCAAAATAACCATTCCGAATGTCGATTCGGGGGCTAAAACCTTCACCTTAGTTGTGGAATGGGCGCAGCCTAAAATCACTCCTATAAAGCTGGCTGATTTGCCATCAAAGCTGGCAGGGAATGAATTTGTAATTCAAGTATCAAAACCAGAGGGCGGTGATTTTGGAATTCCTGCTCCTGGGACGATTGTCCTCAATGGTGGATCTGATGCTAAAGATCCTTCTCCTGCTGAGGCTGTAGCTTTTTCCTCTTAGACACAGTCAATTCGTGCAATTTCAAGCGCACCCATTTGGAGAATCCCTACTATGCCGATCACCCCGACTTATCCAGGTATTTACATTGAAGAGCTGCCTAGTAGTGCCCGAACTATCACAGCAGCCCCGACCTCAATCACCGTTTTTGTTGGCTATACCCATCCGTTCAAAACTAAGAAATTCAGGGAAGCCGTTCGGATTTTCAACTTTACAGAATATGAAGGTGAATTTGGTGGTTTCTTCACCAGCAACAGAATTAGCAATGATGTACCCAATGCAGTAAACCAATTCTTCTTAAATGGTGGTTCTGATGCCTATGTTGTTGGGTTAGAGCCTCACTATATTGATTCTTCTGGGGGTGACCAGGGTGTTGTGCAAAAACCGTGGGTTACCTTGGCTAGCTCAAAGATCAAATTTACAGGATTAGAGCCAATCGATGGAATACCCATGAAAGTCTCTGTCAGTAATCGCCGACAAACAGTAGCAGCGAATGACACCGCTGACATCAGCATCACCTACGGAACCCGTGTTGAAACATTTCGCGGAGTGACCCTCAGTACGGCTGATGCTGATAAAGAGAACTACCTACCCAATCGAATCAATGGAGTTTCCGCACTTGTCACCGTTTCCGCAGATCCTCCCCCTGTTCCACCCGCCCTGCCCGACTTTGGCTCAACATTTCCTGACCTCAAACAACCAGTATCTTTAGATTACAATCCTTCTCCCAACCCAAGTTGGGGTACTTTCAGAGCGAGTGATTTCAAGGACATGTTTCAGCAGGATAGATCTCTGGATAAAGTTCCTATATTTAACTTGCTGGTCATTCCGGGTGTTGCTGACAATGGAATTTGGAGTGCTGCTTTAGCATTTTGCGAACGGAAGCAAGCATTCGTAATTTTAGATCCCTCGCACGAGGCGATCGCCACACCTGACAATATTACTCCACCTGAATCATCTCGATGGATCGGTTCAGTAATGGATACCAAGGTGCCCAAAAGTCAGAATGGTGCCATTTATTTTCCCTATTTACGTTCTATTGATCCTTTGACAGGCAGTTCAATTGAATTGCCCCCTAGCGGTTTCGTCGCTGGAATCTATGCCCGAACTGATCTGAATCGGGGTGTTTGGAAAGCCCCAGCTGGCCTGGAAACTACAATTTTAGGGACAACAGGAGTTGTAGAGCAGGGACGCATGACTGACCAGCGACAGGGCACCCTGAACCCCAAAGGCGTAAATTGCTTGCGATCGTTTCCTGGAGTTGGGACGGTTGTCTATGGTGCCCGTACACTCGTGACGGAAAATCCAGCGTTCCAACAGTGGCGATACGTGCCGGTACGACGCATGGCGCTGTTCATTGAACAAACCCTGCTGCGCAATCTGGGTTGGGTGGTGTTTGAACCTAACGATGAGCCATTGTGGGCAGCGATTCGCACCAGCATTGAAGGGTTCATGTTGTCGTTATTCACTCAGGGAGCCTTTCAGGGATCAACGCCGAGTCAGGCATTTCAAGTGAAATGCGATAAATCAACGACCACCCAAACGGACATTGACAACGGTATTGTCAACATCATTGTGGCGTTTGCACCCTTAAAACCCGCTGAATTTGTGATTATCAAGATCGCCCAGCTTGCCGGACAGGTGCAGTCATAGGAGGGAATTCTCATGGGCAAACCATTTTCTGTCAATATCGATCGCTTCGATCCGTATAAGGCATTTCGCTTTCTGATTTATTTTGGGACATCCACAACGCCTGTTGCTGGCATGAGCAAGGTTTCAGGAGGTTTGAAGCGGTCGTCTGACGTGATCGAATATAAGGAAGCGGGCAATATGCTGATCCGCAAAGGCTTGGGTCGCACCAAGTATGAGCCGATCACCCTGGAACGGGGATTGACCCACGATAGCGACTTTGAAGATTGGGCAAATGCGGCTCAGGTGCTCGATACAGGCGCACCGAAGCAGTCCCTCAAGGATCTGCGTCGCGATATTGCGATTGTCCTGCTCAATGAGGCAGGGCAGCCCGTTTACCGCTATAAGCTCTACCGCTGCTGGGTTTCAGAATATCAGGCCATGCCCGATCTCGATGCCGGAGGCAATGCAGTGGCGATCGAGCACATCAAACTGGAAAACGAGGGCTGGGAGCGTGACAAGAGCGTGACAGAACCCACCCAGATTTAGGCTGGAGG
>JBBIQC010000345.1:0-5619 GCA_037442585.1 Oscillatoriales cyanobacterium bin_317 | reverse complement strand
TTTCGGGCACAAATGGCGCACCTGTCAGGATCGCTTGCAGTGTCGTCGGACAATCATGATTTCCCGGTATGCAGAAAATTGGAATGCCCAAAGATTGAAGCAGCATCTGCAATCGTTTGTACGACTTGATCGTCCCATCCTGAGACAAATCTCCTGTAAGCATGAACAAATCTGGCCGTTGTTCTAAAGTCATCACCTGCTCTAGAACAGCCTGAAACGATTCACTCGTTTGCAGACCCAAAAGACTGGCTTCAGCACTTGCAAATAAGTGAGTATCTGTGATTTGAGCAATCAGTAAAGAGGAATCTGGACTCATGGCGATCGCACAAAGGTTTTAACTGAAAAGGTTGGTGAGCAAGACAAGGTAGGCTAAAAGGATCGGTAGTTGGGCACGCCTCCCTCATCCAGAGTAATATTTAGAGACCCGAAAAACCTGCGATTTACTGCAAATTTACAGGTGATATTCATCACATCAAAACCTCTCGCTGTTGGATTTTCTCCCTAACTCGCTTATGTATCAGGAACCCGTTATTGCAATCCATGGTGTAAACCACTACTTTGGACATGGCCGTTTGCGGAAACAGATTCTGTTTAACGTGACTACTGAAATTCAACCGGGCGAAATTGTGATTATGATGGGGCCTTCTGGTTCAGGTAAAACCACCCTCCTAACTCTGATTGGTGCCCTGCGATCGACCCAGTAAGGCAGCATGAAAGTAATTGGGCAGGAACTTCGAGGTGCGCCTCAGTCTCGTTTGGTGAATTTACGACGCAACATTGGTTACATTTTTCAGGCCCATAATTTGCTGAATTCCTTAACCGCTTGCCAGAATGTGCAAATGTCTGTGGAACTGCACGAGCATTTATCGCCCAGGCAGCGCCGACGCAGAGCAGAAGATATGCTGGCAGCCGTAGGACTGGGAGAATTTGTCGATTATTACCCCCACGAATTATCGGGTGGGCAGAAGCAACGGGTGGCGATCGCCCGTGCCCTGGTCAGTTACCCAAAAGTGGTGCTGGCTGACGAACCAACCGCGGCCCTGGATAAACAATCCGGACGGGATGTGGTGGATATCATGCAACGGTTAGCGAAACAACAGGGATCCGCTATTTTGCTGGTGACTCACGACAATCGGATTTTGGATGTGGCCGATCGCATTCTCTATATGGAAGACGGCCATTTATCCACGCTGGAGACAGCCCCAGTTTGAGGGTTTTATCTGGGTATAACCGTCTTTCAGGATCGGTTCACCGCCAAAAAGTAGGGTTGTTACAACAAAACGGCGGGTTTTCTGCACCCGATCTCCGCTGGGGAATTTGTGATGATGAATTTGCAAGCGGAGGAGCAACCCCATGAAAAAAAGTTTTCCGGCAAAGGCATTTTCTACCTGGATGCTTAACTGGTATCGCAACTCAATTCGCCATCCTAAATATCGCTGGTGGCTAATTACTGGTACGCTGGTCTATCTGTTGAATCCCCTTGATTTATTGCCTGATACATTACCCCTGGTAGGCTGGATTGATGATGGTTTGATTACAACCGTATTGGTAGCGGAAGTCGCTCAGGTAATGGGCGATCGCCTCAAAAATCAGAGAAATAACCGTTCTGCTGGAATTTCAAAATCTGATTCCACAGTTGTTGATGTGGACTCTATTTCCTTGAGCTAGTACAAGCACCCGGTGAAGGCGTGCAGCGACTGTCTATCCAGTTTCGATTCTTTCTCGTCACGCTTCACCGTTACGATTAGCCCCTCGTTGTTGAAGGTTTCGATGTTTTAGAAGGAGAATCACTCATGTCTGAAGTTGTGAAAGAAAGAATTGCGGCTGACCTGAAAAAAGCCAAAGAAGAAGGCAGTTTGCGTTCAGAAAAAATTCGGGAAATCATTAAAGAAGCAGTGGCTGAGGCCGTATCCGAAATTAAGCAAGGATCGAGTGAAATTCGCACGATCGCAAGAGATGCAATTTCTGCGGTGATTGAACTGCTGAAAGATAAGGGCAACGAAACAAAAGCCGAAGTCGTTGCCTCCATTGAAGGCGTGATTGATGGCATTAAGGCTTCTCGGCAGGATACGATTGCCCAGACCCAAGCGCAGGTCGAGCATCTGCAGGCGGATTTGGAAACCCAGACCCAAGCGCTGGATGCAGAAGTGAATAGTGCCCTGGTGGAAATTGAAACCACCGCCAAGGAATCTACTTCAGCTTCTCCGGATCTCAAATCTCTGTTTGCTTCTGCCGTAGAAGCGATTCTGGAAAGCAAGCAATTTGCCATTCTCAAAGATCAGTACGTGAAGCTGCGATCGCAACTGCTGCTGCTGGATGAGCGGTTAGCAGAACGCTATGGCGATCGCTATGAGCAAGTGAAGCAACAACTTGAGAAATATCTAGCACACGCCAAAGACTGGTACGAAAAGACGAAGGAAGAGGTAAAAGCCGGAGTGCCCGATCCCGTACAACGGATGCAGGTTGAAATCGGAGCCAAAATGGCAGAAGCTGGAGCCGCAGCAGCCCGGAAAGAGCAAGCAGCGAAAGAGCGCTTAAAAGACCTGTTACGTAAGGAAACTCAAACCGAGATTTCCGATGGCCATTAACTCTCACAGGAGGCGTGACAGCACACTCCTCCTAACTTCCCCCCCTGTGCCGTTTCAGCAGCATCGGCAGTGGGAAACTGGCGCCACATAGAAAAGTGTCCTCAACAACCCGCGCTTACGCCTGCAACCCTATTGGTGTTGGGCTTGGTTAGAACTCTGGCTATCCGGTTTTCCCATTCCCAGGCTCAAACGCACACTGCACCAGTTGATGGATGATATGGATCAATAGAGATCTCTACAGAGATCTCTACCAAAAATTTTCTTGCTGTAAATTTTCCATTGATACCTATGATGCCGCCTGGGTAGGCAACCACGTCTGTTGCCATTGACCGTTGAGTTCGAGGATTTTGAGAATCGCCAAGGCTTTACTGCCCTTGGGTCGCCAACTGGTTCCCTTGCCTTTCTGGCGGTGTCCAATCACCTGGTCTACCCCTTTTTCCACCCGACCACTACCAATCCTCTTGCAGGACTGCTGGCGACGCTCATAGTCAATAATTTCTGTCCGATGTTTTTCCAGATACCCCATCAACTCTGCCAATTTTTCCTCATTTCTGGGCTGAACCTGGGTGTGGAGATACTCCAGTGCCTGCTCCACTCGACCCTGCTAAAGATGCTGAAATAACTCCCGCAAATGCATCGACTTTTCTACTTTGTTGCGCGCAATCATTGACATCAGCTCGCGCAACTTCTTGCTCAAGTGATACCAATCTAAAATCACCGTGGTTGCCACTCCAAAAATCTCTAAAAGCCGCAATCGAATGGTTTTGGCTGCAGCGCTAATGGTAACCAGATTGAGCGGTTCTGACTGCTTCCCATACTCTTGAATGATTCGAGTTTGCACAATCTGAGCTAAACTTATACCCTCATTTCCAAGCCGGTCAATCCCAGCACTCAGATATTCAAAGGCACCATTACTCTTTTGCAGCAAAAACACATCCGTATTCACCCATGACCGTTTAGAAATCTCGTTCACTCTCTCTTCTAACCCCGATTCTGACTCACTCCGCCTAACTCGCTTTTCCTTTTGCTGCTTGACTTGTATCCCATCCTCGAACAGTAAAATCTCTGCCCCAAACGGGTCATACCCATCCACCTGCTCATTCACCTCTGGCAAACCCACGCCTCCGCTCAAGCTCGTTTCCACTTCGTGCTGCCACTGCTCGCTCACTTGCACCGCTTTGTGCTGCACAATCTGCCAAATCGACTGGTCACTCAGTAACCCCTCTCCGGTGATGCGTTCGACTAAATCAGCAACGTCCTCATAACTCATCCGATTGCTGTAGTAAGCACTCAATTCTTGCAAGCGATGGCTGACGTACCCCTCTGTGAGTTGCTCCGTCAAGTCACAGTAACTCACACTCTGTCCATCCTGTAGGTATTTCTGCAATCGAAACTCAAACTGACCGTGCAGGGTTTTCACCCGCACCTGTCCGTGTCCATTGCGCTTCAGTCCATCGGTTTTGTCTGCGCCACAAATTCCCTCTGGGCCGCACTGAGCAACTCTGCTTCGATTTCCGGCAACGCTCGGCGTCGCCACTGTTCCACGGCTCCCTCAATCTCGTGCAAACTCTGACGCCCCAAGTTCATGGCTTGCGGTTCCAGTTGCCCGATCACCTTTCCTTGCTCATCCCGAATAATCACCTCAATTTTGGCTTTCATCCTGCCCCCTTTATCCTCCAATTTGTCCTGATTCCAATACTTTAGGGCATCAATGGAAAATTTACAGGTGGAGATTATTTAGACTGCTATAGGATCAGAATGTAGGATTATCTCCCATTATTCCATGCTGACAACTCCCCCCAACACTCAAACCGATTGGTCGCTGATTGTTCGTCAGTTTGAGGCGATCGTCGGCAAAAACGCAGTCGTGCGTCGCAAAGAAGAACTCCTGGTATACGAATGTGACGGGTTAACCAGCTACCGTCAGCGGCCTGCGATCGTCGTACTTCCCCGCACCACTGAAGATGTAGCGGCGATCGTCAAAGTCTGTGCTGCCAATCAGATTCCCTTCATTGCCAGAGGATCGGGCACGGGCTTATCGGGGGGGGCTTTACCGATTGAAAATTGCGTACTAATTGTCACGGCACTGATGAAGCAAATTCTGGACGTGGATCTGGACAATCAGCGGATTGTGGTGCAGCCCGGTGTAATCAACAGTTGGGTGACTCAAACCGTCAGCGGTGCGGGTTTCTTTTATGCACCGGATCCGTCCAGCCAAATCATTTGCTCGATCGGGGGCAATGTGGCCGAAAATTCTGGAGGCGTTCACTGTCTCAAGTACGGCGTGACCACAAACCATGTGTTGGGCCTGAAGCTGGTATTGCCGGATGGCAGTATCGTAGATGTGGGTGGTTCGGTTCCAGAAATGCCAGGATACGATTTGACGGGGGTATTTGTCGGCTCAGAAGGCACGCTGGGGATTGCCACAGAAGTTACCCTGCGTCTGGTGAAAGTTCCCGAATCGATTCGCGTGTTGCTGGCAGACTTTACCAGTGTGGAAGCCGCAGGGGCAACCGTATCCGACATTATCAGTGCGGGCATCATTCCTGGTGGCATGGAAATGATGGATAACATGAGTATCAACGCCGTTGAAAATGTTGTTGCTACCAACTGTTACCCCCGTGATGCTGCTGCGATTTTATTGGTAGAAGTGGATGGCTTAGAAATTGAAGTAGAAACGAATACCAAACGCGTAGAATCCATCTGTTACCAAAATGGTGCACGCAATGTTCGAGTAGCAACGGATCCTGATGAACGGCTAACGCTGTGGAAGGGGCGGAAAGCCGCATTTGCAGCGATGGGCAAAATGGCTCCGGATTACTATGTGCAGGACGGTGTGATTCCCCGTACCAAGTTGGAATATGTGTTGCAGGAAATTGAACGATTAGGACAGCATTACGGTTACAACGTCGCCAATGTGTTTCATGCTGGAGATGGCAATTTGCATCCCCTGATTCTGTATGACAACTCGGTTCCCGGTGCCCTGGAAACCGTGGAAGAACTGGGGGGAGAAATTCTCAAGTTATGTGTT
>JBBIQC010000344.1:0-5639 GCA_037442585.1 Oscillatoriales cyanobacterium bin_317 | reverse complement strand
GAGGTTTGTACTTGCGAAACTGTCGCTTTTGAAATCGATTGCAACAACTGATCAATCTGCTGGGAGACATCCACAATCTGTTCTAAACTTTGGCGCGTGTTTTTGACCAGATAGGTACCTTCTACCACCTGAGTAGTTCCCTGCTCCATCGCCTCTACGACTTCGCTGGTTTCCCGTTGAATGGTTTGCACAATTTGTTCAATTTCCTGAGTGGCTGCTGCCGATCGGGCTGCCAGTGCGCCCACCTCCTCTGCAACGACCGCAAATCCCTGACCGTCCTCGCCTGCCCGTGCCGCTTCAATTCCAGCATTAATTGCCAGCAGGTTGGTTTGAGTGGCAATTTGATTAATTAACGACACGACTTTAGAGATTTCTTGAGAGGATTCACCTAATCGCTTCACCTTCTTCGCCGTTTCACCGATCGTTTCGCGAAGTTTGAGAATATTTTGTACCGTCAAATCCATGGCTACCCCACCTTCCTGGGCCGTTTCAGAAGCCGTTTGGGCGACTTCTGCCGCCTGGGACGCACTCTCTGCCACCTGCTGAATCGAGAACTTCATTTCTTCGACGGTTTGCAGCGTCAGAGTGGTTTCTTCGGCTTGTTTTTGGGCATCTTCTGCCAGTTGCCGCATGGCCTGTTCGTTTTTGCCTAAGGCCAGATTCACCTCCAGAGCCGACTCCTTCACCTGCGTCACAATCTGCCGCAGACTTTCCACAATGGAGTTAAAGAAGTCTGCCACCGTGCCAATTTCTCCCGCCGTTACGTCTGCCCGCACGGTTAAATCGCCCCTGGCGGCTCCTTCCACACTACTCAGCAGTTCTACCAGTTGTTCCTGCAGCGATCGGGTCTTCTGCAGTTGCTCTTGAGATAAACGTTCGGCCTGTAGACGGGCCTGTTCTTTTTGCTCAAACAGGGCCACATGCTCCAGTGCGACCCCAAGCTGAATAGCCGTTTGCCGTAAGAAGTTAATTTCTGACTCCTGCCAGACACGAGGGCCAGAGCATTGATGCACGCACAGCAGCCCCAACAATCGTTCCTGTAACAGAATCGGGGCAACCATGTTCGCTTTTACCTTAAAAGGCTCCAATTGGCCAAGGTAACAGGGATCCAGATTAGCTTGATAGATGTTGGAAAGGACTTGCACTCGTCCCTGCTGGTACTTCTCCACATAAGCTTCAGCAAAGCAAGGATCGGCAATGTCAGTTCCCAAAGAGACTGGATACTCCTGAACTACAGATTCAGCGACGATCGTGCCCTGCCATTTTTCGTCAAACAGATAGATGATCACTCGATCGGCAGAAAGGAGCGCACGGGTGCCTTGAACGACCAGATCGTAGACCGCCTGCTGATCTCCCTGGCTGGATGTATGAGCCAGATTGGTATAGAACTGAGATTGCTGCAGGGCTTCTGCCTGAGCTGATAGCAGGGTGGCAACCGTAGTTGTTAACTGATTAAACCGTTGAGCCAGATCCTTCATTTCGGTCGGGCCTTCTAATTTCATCCTGGCATCCCAATTACCCGCCGCCACCTGATCGAGGGCAAAATTCAACTCACTGAACGCTTTCGACAGACGGCGGATGGTGATAATAGAGGCGGCGGATATGCCCCCAGCCAGAGCTACCAGTAAGGCGGCTAACGCCCAGGTCCAGCCTTGACTGGCCAGTTCTTTTTGGGTCATGGCACCGACCGCAACCCAGTTACTGCCTGGAATTGTCGCCAGCAGATAGCGCTGATTCCCCTGCATCGAGGCTGTGAGTAACCCCCGATCGCCGTTGCCGTAATCAAAACTCTGGATGGTCGGCTCCTCAGGTGGATTCTGAACTTGCAGTTGCTGCACCAGTTCAATTGCTTTTTGTGCGATCGGTGTGCCTCCCAGTACCTCGGAGGTGTCCTTCAGACCATCACTCGTCAAAGTTCTGATGGGTTTCATCAGATCATTCTCAGTAGGGGCCAGAATTTGCACCTGCAGGGAATTTGAGAGGTTAGCCAGAGGCAACGTATGCAACGCCCGATCCAGATAATTAATCGGAATTCGACCTTTGACAGCCCCTAACCGTTGACCTGAATTCGGATCAGCGATCGCCTTAGCCAGATCAATCCCTGTCACTGTGCCATCGCTATTAAACACGGGTTGAACCGCTTCCCCATTTTTCTGTACCTCCTGCCACCAGGCCGCACTGCGATGCACAATTTGGGGATGCGGACGGTTAGAAGCAACATTCACTCCATGTTCTTCTGCGATCATCAAATCAGAAAACTGAGCCGCTTCCGCTTTGCGTTTCAGGTAATTATTCAGGTTGGCACTGGCAGGCAGTTGATGACGTTTTTGCTGTTCCACCGTTGCGCCAGAAAGCCGATCTAATTGAGCGGCCTGCACATCTTTGCTGGTTTTCCGCGAGAACTCAACGATGGCCGGATCCGGTGCCACCAGACGCGGCAATTTTTTCGCGTCATTCAATCGATCGCGAGTCACCCGTCCCAGGGCGATTGTCTGGTCTTGCAAATCTTGTTCAACCTGTTTGGCCTGTTGTTGTGCCGTCGCTTGATGATTCATCGCAACCGCCACTCCCAGGGGAGCTAATAACAACGGTAAGGCTCCCATTACCATCTCTCGGCGGAAAGGCACACTGGGCTGGCTCGATGGCGGAATGGCAGGACTGGCTGCGATCGGGTGGGTGGGTGAAAATGACTCGGTAGAAGGCAAGGAATTAGACGAAGGAAGATTCATCGGAAAGCTCCAGAAGGAACAAGTCTTAAGTTAAGAGTTAAGAGTTAACAGTTAAGAGTTAGGAGTTAAGAGTTGGGAGTTAAGAGTTAACAGTTGGGAGTTGTTCTCTGTCATCGCTCCTTTGTCTTTGGCCAGTAACTGATGACAAATGACAAATGACAAATTTATAAATTTAAGAACTGCGTAATTTGGAGGATTGGACGATCGCGGCGGCATTCAGAACTAGCCATAGATTTTGCTCTTGAATCGCACAACCCCGTAAATAAGCCTGCAAACTGGGAGGAACATGACCAGGAGGCGCCTGAATGCTTTCTGCTGGCAGCCAACACACACCCTTAATTTGATGAACAGCCAGAGCCAGAGCGATCGACTCTACACGGATGATGATTAGATCGTGCTGCCGACGACTGGCATCAAATCCAGCTAAGTTGAGCACTTGTGATAAATCAACGACCCACATGGCGCGACTCCGACGGTTAATCAGCCCCAACAGGCAAGCGGGCATATTGGGCATGGGGGTGAGTCGCTGAGCAGGTAGGGCCAGAACTTCCTGCACCTGTTGCATCGGCAGTAAGCCCTCAGTGGTTGGCGTAATGTGGAACCGGAGAAAGGGATCTCCCAGTGGCTTTGGTGGTTGATCGGGGAGTAAGGTGAGGGTGGCGGTATCCATTGGTTTAGCCTGCTACAGTTTTAACAGCATGAATCAATTGTTCGCTGGTGAAGGGTTTGGTCAGGTACACATCCGCTCCCTGTCGCAATCCCCACAGGCGATCGATTTCCTGGGATTTCGATGTACAGATGATAATCGGCACCTTTTCCGTAATCGGATTTTTTTTAAGACTACGGCAGAGTTCAAACCCGCTCATTTCTGGCATCACTACGTCAGTAATGATCACATCTGGCTTCAGTGCGATCGCCTGATCTAAGGCCGCTTTTGCACTGCCTGTACCGATGACAATATATCCATTTTTCTGAAGATAATGGCTAATTAACTCCATCTCTGAGGGGGTATCATCAACAATTAAAACTGTACCTACCATAGCTATACCCTGCGCTTTGTTTATTAGCGATCATTTGCCATTCGCCATGACCATCATCATTTGTCATTCGCTATTTATCTTTTGTAAATAACTACTAACTAATGGCGAATGACCAACGGCGAATGAGAACCCTTACTTCAAATATTTGAAGACCATCTTCACCAGTTCTGCTCGGGTAAAAGGTTTGGTTAAGTAGCCAGATGCTCCTACCAACTTTGCCTTCGCTCGATCAATAAATCCTGTATTTCCAGTGACCATGACGATCGGAGTATTTTTGAAGCTGGAATGCTTACGGAGCAGGGAACACAACTCATAGCCATCCAGATTGGGCATCCCCACATCTAACAAAATTAAATCTGGCTTGCAACGAATAATTTGCATCAGTGCTTTCAGTGGGTCATTGATCATGACAATGGAAAAATATTCTTGATCAAGAAAGGAATTGATCGCACTTAAAACCGTTGGACTATCGTCAATGCAAGCAACGGTATGACGTTTTCTGGTTGCAGGAGGCGGCGTGATTTGCTTTGCTGTTTCTTGATCTGCCCCTATAGATTTTGCTGGAGTTGTATTCGGTATGGTCTTGCTCTCTGGCTCCAGACTAAATAATTGAATGGGTTGAGGTTGCTGCCGCATCCGGGTCTGGCATTCGTCCACCAGAGCACGCAAGTCTAACTGACACAGCGATGGAAAATCACTCAGGGTATCCTTCTCCAAAAATTCATGGCTGCCCTCAGTCAAAGCAAGAAACGATTCCAGCACTTCCTGGGCTAATGCTTCAACCAATTCAGCCACCTGCTCCTGATGCAAATATTGCTGTTCAACCAACCATTCAATCGCCTGATAATCAGCCGGAGTAGCGGTGGAGGAATTGACCAGGGAAGCAATAAATAGAGAGCGAACTTGTGCCCGAACCGCACTAACCAGGGTCGGCACCTGCTGACTGACTTGAGCCAGACGGCGATCGAGCCGTTCAAAAGGATTTACAGAAGAAGTAGCAAAGGTTAGTTTTCCTGCTTCTAAATAGAACAGCCAAACGAAGGCACCACTGGTTACTCGCAAACAACCACTCGATTTCCGGCTTGTGAATTGTACAAATAAACTCACTGGATGAAATCTTTGTGGCCCTGAAGCACCAGCCATTGCTGCATTGTTCATAGGCATCCCTGGATAGAGTGTAGACAGTCCAGACGAAAACAGGGGATCTTGCTGCCGTTGGGACCAAACAAGGTTTTGAAGCGCAAGTTGCTGTTGAGGATCCATGGGTAGAAATTACGAAAAGGACAGGAATTGGAGTGATGACCCTGTGTACTTTAAATTCAGATGAAACTCAAACAATGAAACTCAGACTTGGTAGTGCAATCAACCCAGGAATGTAAATCTAACAGTGCCTATTTACTACCTGGAAATACATCCATCAGTTCAGTGGTTCTACTTGGCTCGTAACTAATAATAACAATCAATTAGACGAAATTTATCAAAATCTTATAAAGATGATTGAAAATTCAGATGTACTTTACCAGGGCTTGGGAGCAGAGTGCTGACTTTTTTGATCAATTCAATGGTAGAAAATCCCTTGGTTAAGTAATCGGTTGCCCCTAAGCGTTTTGCCTCATCAAACCATTCCTCCGATAAGCGGGAGGAAATGACCAGAATCGGAACGGGAATGCCTGTTTGGCGGCAGCGATCGATCAAGGTAAAACCATCCATATTGGGCATTTCGATATCTGTAATCATCAGGCTGGGATGGGGATGAACCTGTAGCCAGTTCCAGGCTTCCAGACCATCAGCACAGGTATGGGTGCGATAACCATACGTATTCAGGCTCACCTCAAGTCGTCGCCGCATCAGCGCCGCATCATCCACAATC
>JBBIQC010000343.1:1915-5639 GCA_037442585.1 Oscillatoriales cyanobacterium bin_317 | reverse complement strand
GGAGAGGGGAAACTCTTCAAAGTCTCCTTCCCTTGTAGGGAAGGGGGTTAGGTCTGAGATTATCTCAGCCAACTACCCCCTCATGTCCCTCCCTGAAAGGGAATTAGCTCCATTACTTGGGTTATTAAATTTTGTTTAATTTGAGCATTTGTTATAAGTTTCATATAAGTGTCGAGTATCCTGTTTCAGGATAGCCTTTACAGGTTATCTGTTAGTGTTTTATGTTGTTTGACTACTGAGGTTTTGATAATGTCTCAGCATTTAAGATTGGGTTTTTTATTGGCAGCTCTACCCTTGCTGCTTTTGGCTAGTTGTACAACCCAAAGTCCGCAAGCAAATCTTCAAGATAAGAAGACCGAACTGTGTACGAACCTGGCTCGATTGAATACCTCGATCGCTACGTTGAAAAGCTTGAGTCCCAATTCTACCGTAGAGGACTTCAAAAAGGCTGAGGAGGGGGTCAGAACGGCGTACAACAACGTCAAAACTTCGGCTCAGGCTGTTCAAGAGGCAAAAATTGCTGAGTTAGACCAGGCTTATGCCGATCTGGATAAAACGATGCGAGCAGTGCCTAATACTGCCACACTGCAACAGGCCGCTCAGTCAATCCAACCTCAAGTGCAGGCGGTGCAGACCGCTCGCGACCAGATGAACGCGGGATTGCAGTGTCCATAATCAGAATGGTCAGATAGCTTGTATAATCATTGGTCTTCAGTCATTTGGCATCTGTCATTGGTGACTGGTTACACTCTTGCAGGAACCAATTAGCCAACAAAGACAAAAGACCAATGGCCATTTTTTCCAATATGATTTTGATCGATTGAACTCATTCCAGAAGGCCCTGCATGACACGATCGACGGCTGTTCTAGCTTCCCTGCTGGTGGTTTTAATGACGGGTTGTGTGACCAGAGCGATACGCCAGAAACAGGAAGAACTTTGTAAAAATCTGGCAATGATGAATACGTCGATCGCAGCAGTTAGAACAATCAGCAATACTACTCAGGCCACAGCGGAAACGTTGAAGCAGGCAGAGGGACGGGTGACTACGGCGTTTAGAGATGTTAAAGCATCTATGCAAGATGCCCCAGCAGAGGCAAAGGCGAATTTGGAGGAACTAGAAAAAGCCTACGAAGATCTCGATAAAACGGTTCAAGAGATCCCCGACAAGTCCACAGTTGATCGGGTGAGAGCTTCTGTGATTGATAAGGTCACTACTGTTGAATCTGCGATCGCCAAAAGTCAGTCTGGCTTACGATGCCCAACTTAGGCTTAGGGTTCATTCATGGCTCGGCCTTTGCGGCTGCCAAATAAATGGGCATAAACGTAGGAAAGCACACATCCGAACAGGAAGATCTGAAAAGTCAGGAAAATCCATAGCATCAGAATCATGACACTCCCAATCACACCGTAGGAGAGGAAATGACTGCCGATGGAAATGACGCTATTACTCACCAACTGCTGCAAACCTACCACCAGTAAGGCTGTGAGTAAAGCGCTGGGCCAAACATCTCCCCAGGCTACATAACTCGATGGCAGAACTTTGAACAGGATGCAGGCCACGATCGCCAGGATCAAAAACGATGAACCGGCCTGTAGCCCCTTCGTTAATTGCAATTCATCGACGTGAATGAAGGAGAAGGTTTCTTGAAAGGTGGTAATCAATTCCAGGAGCGTTTTAACGACGATATCAACCACTAACGAAGCCAACAGGAGTAAGGCCGATCCCAGCACCAGGAGAAATGAAAATAGTTTATTAAAAATAAAGAAGGTGACCATCTTCAACACCGATCCAGCCTCGGAAACCCGACTTGGCGATCGCCAAATGCGGTTCACGGACGCTCGTAACACCCCAAAGATGGCACTGGAGGTAAACAAGAGCAAACTAAATCCAATGATTCCGGCCCCGACACTGTTCTCGTTCAGAGAAATCACGGTTCCTTTGATCAGATCGTGAACTTCTGGAGGTAGATAGCGCTGGACTAGCTCTGCAATCGCTTTAAATGCTTCTGTCTGGGGCCCAGTCAAGAAACCAATGACACTCAGGATTACCAACAACAGGGGAAACAGTGAGAATAGCGCGTAGTAAGACAGCGAGGCCGCCATACCGGGGCAATTATCCCGATCCCACTTCATCCCAGCTTTTACCAACAGTTGTACGGGTTTGGAGGGCAGTACGGTTGTCTGAATATAGGGTAGGACGGTAGAGCGGATATATCGCATCATAAAAGTTTCTGGGTAAGAGCAACGTCAGACGGCAGCCTGAAGTCATTATGTCACCCCAGAATCTGTACAGCTAGGCAAATGATCATGAGGTTACGTTTTAAGTAAAAAACTATGCAAAATGTTGACGGATAGGAGACACTAATAAATCTGACTATCAGTTCATTACCTCTGGCTGAAACATCCTGTTTAAGAACACGCTGAGGGAGGAACCATGTCAATGATTAGCCTTGCAAACCCTGGCTCGATCCGCGATCGCATATCTCTACTGGCGGGAGGCGAATATCTTTCTGTCGCCGATCGCATGGCTGCCGGAAGATCCTTACGCCAAACAGTGAAGCGTTCTGAGCATGGAGCCTATGCACCTTCCCCGCAGCGAGAAGATCCGATCGCCATTCTGGAGGAACAAGCCAAAACCCGTTTGCCGGATCTGGTGCCCATTCGCTATCAGCGGATGCTTACCTCTCCCTTTGCGTTTCTGCGGGGGGCCGCCGCCATCATGATTCGGGATATTGCCCCTGCTGCGACGACAGGCATCCGGGTGCAAGCCTGCGGTGATATGCATGTGGCTAATTTTGGCGTGTATGCCTCTGCCGAGCGCCACCTGATATTTGGTATCAATGATTTCGATGAAACCTATCCTGCTCCCTGGGAATGGGATCTAAAGCGGTTAACCACCAGTGCGGTGGTGGCAGGGCAGTATTTGGGAGGCGATCGCCATCTCTGTGAGACAGCGGCACGGGCAACGGTGCAATCCTATCGGGAGCATCTCCACAAGTATGCCGAGATGGGTTATTTGGATCTCTGGTATCACCGGATCACAGAAGAGACGTTGCTGCAGAAGTTACCGGACGAATGGCAGAAAACTGCCCATCAACATGTGGCCAGAGCACGTGGCCGCACCCATCTCCAGGTACTCGATAAAATGACCAATCTGGTAGATCAACACCGCCACATTATTGAAGACCCGCCGCTGGTGGTGCGAGTTGAAGCACGAGACGGGCAGCCGATGACCGAATTTTTGAAACCGTTAATTGAGAATTACCTGACCTCACTGGGCAGCGATCGCAGTTTTTTGGTGTCCCGTTATCGGCTGCTGGATCTAGCTCGCAAAGTAGTTGGAGTGGGCAGTGTCGGAACTCGCTGTTGGGTGGTGTATCTGGAAGGCAACGATCAAAATGATCCCCTCTTTTTGCAGATTAAAGAAGCTCAAGTCTCCGTGCTGGCTCCCTATGCCAGAGCAGGCGGCGAGGAGCGGCTTCCGCCTGACCATCAGGGACAGCGAGTGGTAATGGGACAGCGCCTGATCCAGGGATCACCTGACATTTTTCTGGGCTGGGGTGAACTGGATGGCATTCACTACTATATCCGTCAGCTACGGGATATGAAAGGAGGAGTGAAACTGGAACCGGGGAAGTTCCGGGTTTCGGCCCTCCCAGACTATTGCAGCCTGTGTGGTTGGGCCTTGGCTCTGGCTCATGCTAAATCAGGAGATGCCACGAT
>JBBIQC010000343.1:0-1905 GCA_037442585.1 Oscillatoriales cyanobacterium bin_317 | reverse complement strand
AGGTTATGTAGGCAAAAATGATGCTCTGGATGATGCCCTGGTCAAATTTGCCTACGCCTATGCTGAGCAAACGATACAAGATCACGAAAAATTAGTTGCTGCCGCAAAGCAGGGACGCATCCCCGTGGCTCCTGATTAAGACCATCCAAAATCGCCATCCAAAATTCCTATGAGCGTGATCTACGACCTTGAACACACCACCACCTATCGGTATAAGAAGCCAGTAACGTTTGGTGATCATACTGCCATTTTTCTACCCAGTTTGGGCGTGTCAGAACGGATTCTAGACTATTCCCTGGAAACCAGCATTCCGTCTAAAGTGCGCTGGAAGATGGATACGCTGTCTAATAATGTGGCTCTGATTCAATTCAGCGAACCATCCAGTGAACTGAGGGTGACTTATCGGATGCAAGGGGAGCATTTTGGGATTCCCGCGATCGCGGACTTTCCTCTTGATGTACGAGCGCAAGAAATCCCGGTGCAGTATACGCCCGATGAATGGCTTGATCTGTCTGTGTATATGCGTCCCCACGCGGAAGATCCCGATGGGAGCGTGGCCGCTTGGGCCAAAAGCTTTGTAGCCGGAGATCAGGACAATACGGTGGATGTGCTCGATCGCATGATGGACACCATCTGGAATACCCTCACCTATCAGGCACGGGATACTGAAGGAACCCAATCTCCGGGTGAAACCTTGCGCTTAAAGTCTGGCACCTGTCGGGACTATGCCTGGTTAATGATTGAAGCCCTGCGTCGCTTAGGACTTGCCTGCCGGTTTGTCAGTGGCTATCTTTATGATGCGGCTTTGGATGGGGGCGAAGTGGGCATGACCGGATCGGGTGCGACTCATGCCTGGTTACAGGTCTATCTGCCTGGAGCAGGCTGGCGGGCTTATGACCCGACGAATCGAATTACGACCGGGTTTGATCTAATTCGGGTGGCGATCGCTCGTCATCCCGCACAAGTTCTTCCCCTCTCTGGTTCCTGGTTTGGTGACGCAGACGATTATCTGGGGATGGATGTAAAGGTGTCCATTCGTAAGCTGGCGAATCTGCCGGAATATAAGGGATAAAGAAAGCTATTCGGCAGTTTGCTAACTCAGAGCATTGATCACGGAATCAATGGAGGAGTTCAGATCAGCCGCAGGCTTGCCAGACAACCCATGATTCGCTTACTGACCCTCCCGACTTTTAATCACCCGTCCAGGACTCACAAACGATAATCCTTGATTGCCACTGGTGTTGATCATAATGGCCTCAATTACCGGGGTAGAGACTGGTTTCTGAGCGACCCACTCCACAATAAACGAGGCTCCCGATCCGCCTTTGGTGTCTTCCTGATTAATCACAAAATCGGTTGCTGCCAGAGCTCCCAGTTCTACAGGTTGTTCTAAATACTTGCGAACCAGCTTACCGTTGGTATCGTAATAATTGGCCGCAGAAATAATGATCGGATGGGTTAAATCGGTATTGCGAACGCTCAGGGTCGCGGTCAGGTCAGTTGTACGAGTCTGCTCCCACATATAAATGTGTGAATAGATGGGAACATACACCGTTTGACCCGCAATAATTTTGACTGTGTTGTCAAGAGTGACGGTTTTCAGTTGGGCAACCGGGGAAGGCGGTGGTTGTGATGATGTGCAACCTGTCAGCACCATAACTGCAATCAACAGGCAACAATACAGGGAATGCTTCATAAATAGCTGATCATCATTAAATTTACATCTGATTGAGGTCGTGCTGATCGATCGGCTCAGAGATAGCTTCAGAGTCTGCTGCCAGAGCAGGTCTGTTCTCCTCTTCCAGCGATCGCATCCAGGCCACAATCATGCCCGTAATAGGAACCGCCAGAAAGACCCCCAACAATCCAGTCACCCGCTGACCAATAAACAGCGACAGAAATAGA
>JBBIQC010000342.1:5377-5685 GCA_037442585.1 Oscillatoriales cyanobacterium bin_317 | reverse complement strand
AAGCCGCCAGTCCATTAAAGCTGGCTCCATAGCCGATGCTGGTAGGGACGGCAATTACGGGACAGTTAGCGAGTCCGGCAACAACACTGGGTAACGCGCCTTCCATACCAGCGGCCACAATCAAAACATCAGCTTCAGCGATCGCTTCCCGATGGCTCAACAGGCGATGAATACCTGCCACGCCTACATCCCACAGACGTTTCACCTGAAATCCGCACAGTTCAGCGGTGACGGCGGCTTCTTCTGCGATCGGTAAATCGGCGGTTCCTGCTGACAGCACGCCAATTAAACCAGGATTCGTTACTCCA
>JBBIQC010000342.1:2374-5303 GCA_037442585.1 Oscillatoriales cyanobacterium bin_317 | reverse complement strand
CATAGTAGTGTAATCCTGGCACCATGTCTCGCAACTGCTCATACACCTGGGGTTCAATGCGGGTCGCCATGACTACAGGGGTATTACGCCGCATCACTTCCATGATTCGGGCAATTTGCTCTGGAGTTTTCCCCGGTCCCCAGATCACTTCTGGAAACCCGGTACGTAATGTGCGGTGATGGTCAATCCGGGCAAAGTCATCTACAGGTTCATAGGTCAAATACTTCAGTTTATCCAGCGCTACATCGGGAGATAGTTTTCCCTCTGCAACAGCATTCAGGAGATGGCGAAGGGCTTCGGGTTGAGACACGGCGGCAGGAGAGAGTAGGGAACAAAGAATAGGGAGAGATGGGGAGTAGGTGGAATGACTTGTGCAGATTACTTTTTACTATCACCAATCCAAAATCCAAAATCCAAAATTCTTGATTCTTCAATTCTCCCCTAAACTATCGAGTAATTGCTGGATAGCGGGTGCATCTTCGGCAGTCGGAAATTGCGTCAGATAGTCCTCAAAATCTTGACGGGCTTCGGTAATTCGATTGAGGCGGTAGTAGAGCAGCCCACGATCGCGTAACTCTAGAGCCGCCTGGGGAAACAGCAGTAGAATCCGTTCGGTTGCCGCCAGGGTCTTTTCCAGATTAGCTTGGTTCGCATAAATCACTTTTAGGTTGGTCAGCATCCGGGCTAAGAAGTGGCGGGAGGTAATCGGTTCTAAAAGCTCCGGACGCAACTCAACTGGACGATCGAAAATTTTGCTCAAGCGATCGCGGCAGTCCTGGAGAAACAAGATCTCACCCTGATGAAATGGATCCACGAACACTTCCATTTCTCCCACCGTAGGCCGAATCATAAAATGCCCTGGCATCCCAATCCCGATCATGGGGAAATCAATGCGACGGGCGATCGCCAGGTAGACCAGGCACAGGGTGATGGGAATTCCGGTGCGGCGATCGATCACATCACTCAAGAAACTATTGCGCGGGTCATAGTATTCCGTCGTATTGCCCTTAAATCCCAGATCCTCGTACAGGTACTGATTGATCGCTTGCAGAATTTTCAAGGGGTAAGGCTCCGGGGGCAACCGTTCCTGTACCTCAACCGCCATCGTATCCAGTGCGTTCATGTACTCCTCCACATCCAGGAGCGGATACTCCTCTTTCGCAAGATACAAGGCCGCCCGCTCCAGACAAATTTGCTCATCGGGCTGCTGAATCTCTTGATAAAACAGTTGCCGTCCTACAGGAAACTCCATTTGTTCTTCCTCTACTCCTTTATCCCTTTACCCCTCTACTCCTCTTGCTCATAATCATTGCCCGATCCATACTTCCATGCCTCTACCTGGCGGCGATACCCATAAGCGGTCTGCGGTGGCAGGCTGTTGAACAGAGCGGACAGTCCTTTCCCCAACGGATAGAGGGCACTGTAACCCGCCAGATTGACATAATGCACCAACCAATCCGTTAACGCAGGCAAACCCACTTGCGGAATCACATTTAACACCAGGCCCGGATGAGCCACAGAGGTTTTCGCCAGGGTTTGAAACAGTGCCGGAAACTGCACCACATCCTGCAAAAAAGGCTTGAGTACGGCATCTCCCAGGCTGCTCATTTCCTGAAACACACTGGATAGCATCTCGTTAATCTGATTGGGAGCCACCTTCTGCTGCATGCCAACACTCATCGTGCGTTGAAATAGCCAGGTGACAGATAGGTTGGGCTGATAGGGCTGGAGTAAGGCCAGCGATCGCCGATCCAACCGATCCACCTGCAATGCTTCGTGAATCCCCGTCGTCAACCGCTCCAGATGCCGCACCATCGCCCCAAAGCCACCAAAACTTAAGGGTGACTGGCTACCACTGCTATCTCCCACAGGTAGAATTCGATTCCAATAGGGTTTCAGAGGACTTTTACGATAGCAGGGAAACACCCCAAACATCGCTCGTTGGGGATGAATGTCCGCCAGTTTGACCTGCTGATACTCTGGCAACAGGCGCAGGTATTCCTCAAACAGGGTTTCCAGGCTGGGGCGATCGGGATGAGCATCCACATAGGTAAACAGGTAGGTGGTACGACCATCTCGCGCCGGAAACGCTTCCCAGAAGTACTGGCACTGGTTTTGAATCGGCGTGAAGGAGACAATCAAATCCCCGGTCGTGTTGTTGGGAAATCCGGTAGCGCAACTGCCAACCACCAGACAGACGGCATCGGGAGTTTGCCCTTTTCGGGCCTGCTGCACGATCGGAGAAAAGTGACCCATCGCATCCAGTACCAGCCGCGTACTGAATTCCTGCTGTCCAGTTGTGACGACCGCTCCATTGGGATGCACGATCGCTTCCTCAAACGGACTGTGTTCAAACAGTTGCCCGCCCCAGGCCAGAAAGCGTTGTTTCACCGTTTCCAGCAAAAAAAATGGATCTACACCAATATTCAGAACATTCTCAACCCACAGGTCAGAACTGCCTAAAAAGCTGATCCGGGCAGGATTGTATTCTGTGACGATCGCCTGGTTCAGTTCCGCTGCTGTCAGTAACCCCAATCGAACAAATGCCTGCAATTCTTTGCGAGAAATATTCCATTCCTGTTCCCGGCCTCGCAACTGACCCCGCTCCAGCAGCGCCACTCGCCATCCTTGCTGTGCCAGTACGGCCCCCACCAAAATTCCCAACGTCCCGCCACAAATCACCACATCCCATTCCACCTCAGCCAGGGATTCGTGAGTTTCGTAAACCACTGTGGGAACAGGCAGCGTACCCGTGCGCAGAGAGTGCCACAAGTCATCCGTGCGTCGCAAAGCGTGCAGGCATTCTCCCGGAAGTTGCTGAAAAAATTGCTCCGTTAAACTCATGTGACTCTTTCAACCCGCCTTCTATGGCTAAGGTAGCGCGTTTTCGTTCGTCTCTCCACTCCCCCATCCTCCCTATCTCCCCCAC
>JBBIQC010000342.1:0-2364 GCA_037442585.1 Oscillatoriales cyanobacterium bin_317 | reverse complement strand
AGTGTCAATCCCCCCTGAATCATAGAAAATACCTACCCACCTACTCATCCACCCTTCACCCTAACTTCCGCCCCATAATCACCAGATCGCAGGGAGTTGTTTCAAACTCGGCGACTCCTGGCAAATACCCCCACTGCTCAAAGCCAAACTGCTCGAACAGCTTCAAACTGGGTTGGTTGGTGACAAAGATAAAGCCCACCAGATTTTTAATCCCCAACGCTGGACTGTGGGCGATCGCCATCTGCAACAACTTCTGGCCAATCCCCTGGCGACGATGGGCAGGAGCCACATAAATACTCAGTTCTGCCGTTTTATCGTAAGCCTGTCGCCCAGAGTAGAACGACTGAAAGCCCAACCAGCCAACCACTTCTCCCTGGCACTCCATCACCCACAGAGGCCGCTTATCCGGTGTATGGCTCTGTAACCAGAGACGACGACTTTCCAACGTCACAGGTTCTAAATCAGCCGTTACCGTCCGACAGGCAATGGTGGAATTATAAATGGCAATAATTGCAGGCCAGTCTGCTTCTACCGCGTCCCGGATGTCCATATCCGTCAGTTTGCTCGCACAAGTACAATACTGTGCTGGAAGGTAGCATAAAGTGGCAGTGGCTTCCGTTCCTTGCGATCGCTTCCTTAGAGAGATTTTTTCCAGGATTTTTCAAAAAACGTTTGACAAACGCACCATTGCCCGACACAATAAAGATCGCCTTAGAAAACAGGCACCTCATAAGGGACTAACCCATAAGGGACTGTAGTTCAATTGGTTAGAGCACCGCCCTGTCACGGCGGAAGTTGCGGGTTCGAGCCCCGTCAGTCCCGTAGAAACCATCGCTTCTATATAGATCAACCTTTAAAAGTTGGTTGAAATTACCTATGTCAATATGCAGCCCTGTTCTGTTCGGCTGTAAAACACTTGAATCCTATTAAGATATTTATCTAAATAACCAAATAGCTATTAAGCCATCATAGGATACTCCCATATCCATCATGTATCTATAATTGTTAGTTCTCTGGTTTTCATCGAACTACCGCCCGGTCAACCTACTGTATCGGGCCTTTTTATTGCTGTCCCTCACAATCCATTTTGAAGAATTGATCTGGGGTTAATTGCAAATCGAGAAACGTGGGGGACGTGATGCGATCGCCCCCCTGAAAAACTCCTACTTCCCTATAGCTACCGTTCTGCAGATACAACACTGTTACTGTTTCTGCTTCTGGATCCACCAGCCAGTATTCAGGAATTTCTCGTGCTGCATACTGGTTGCGTTTGTGGATGAGATCCCGCTCTCGGTTTTGTTTGCCAGGACTTAACACTTCCGCGACCAATTGAGGCGGTGGCATATCGAGAGTAATTGTTAATCGTTTTTGAGTCAGGGGGATATGTTCGGGTCGCAGAACTACTAAGTCAGGATAGCGGTTGGCACTGTCGCCCGATCTCAGCACCGGCACTTGCAATTCCAGACTGTGGATCACGATCAGTCGGGGAGAAATCTTACTTGCGAGTGCCAACATCAAGCAACGAGCAATCCAGTTATTAAATTCTGCTTCCGGTGGCACTTCTACTAGCTCCCCGTCAACCCACTCAAACCGCCCTTCCAGATCGTTTTCTGGGTCGTTACTCCAGACCACATACTCTTCAAAGGTGGCAAATTTTACCTTGGCGTGAGTCATCTTCCCCTTCCATCTGCTGTTCTGGCTAATTAATCGTCTTCATCAGCTTCGTCTTCAGGGACTGCCTCATCAGACAGAACGATCGCCTTACCCATCACTGCTTCAATTCTAGTCAGGAGCGATCGCTTGCGAGCACTGACAAATCCTTCAAAGTCGTCTCGTCGAAGTGTAGCTGGATCAATGGAATGGGTCAGTAAGATAGCATCCATGCCCGGATCATCTAACTGAACTGCTTTATGGGTTTGAAGCTGTTTCAGGTAAGCACTTGGAGCCTGGCCGCCGATCATACGGTTTGCTTTGTAAGAAATCGGGGTCTTATTTAGAATGGAGTTGTAGCGGGTGGAAGGAATGCCCTGGTTATCGCACCATTTTTTAGGAAAGATGTGGTGGATGTCGAGTCTGTTCTCTTCCCAATCGGTTTCGTCAAGGTCACGAATCGTGGACTTCCAGAAAAAATCTTTTGCACCTTCTCTCTGAACCAATACACTAATGCCTTTGTAGGCGGCACTATTTCGGGAACGGAGCGTTTCTAAGCGATTGGGCTGGAAGTTGGCATCACGGATGGTTGCGGGTTCCTGGTTACTTCCCTTGATCCATTCTATCAGTTCCTGAATGTCAAGCGCCATACGAGTTTCACAGCAATTCTCATTTTGACGAGAAGCTGTTCAAGCTCTGGGAATGCCGGTATTG
>JBBIQC010000341.1:946-5693 GCA_037442585.1 Oscillatoriales cyanobacterium bin_317 | reverse complement strand
GCTCTTCCGATCTTCATTTACAGGCACATCTGAGTTATTGAGCAGAGTGCCATCTGTCAATTCTCAAGTTCCTCAGTTAATGACCTAACCTTGGGCAGGCAGAAGCAAAAAGGCAGAAGGCAGAAGGTGAGGCTTACAAGCCCCCTCTATCCTCCGCATTTTACTTTTTGCTTCCCGCTTCCTTCCTCCCTCTTCCCTCTTCTTCAGCGATTGCGTAATTCCCCCTGCAGCTTGGGCAAGTCTTCCCGCAGGAAAACCGTTAACCGTCCTGAATAAGCGAATCCATCAGGGCGAGGGGCAACTTCGATCCAGTAGGCATAGCGATCGCCCTCCCGCACTTCTCCCTGCAAATCTGCAAAAGCTGGTGTACCCCGATTAATCCCCCGGCCTACCGTGGCCACATTTGGATAAACATAGACTCGTCTGGCGCGGGCATAATCCTGATAGACGGTCGGGCCATAAATCGATCGCAGCGATTCCTCCAGACGGTAGGGCGTGACTCCATTAATCATGTCAAACAGAATTAATTCCTCCGTGCGGATAATCCTTCCTCCAAATCCGGTAGCTGCCCGTCCAACCTGAAAGGGCATCGCCTGGAAGGTAAATCGTTGCGCCGGGGTTTCTGCCCGTTTCACCAGCAATCGTTCTCCCCGGCTGGGCCGCAGGGTGGGATTGGCCTGAATCCAGGCGGCTGCTTCATCGGGGGTTTGTCCTGGAAGTGCCTGAGCCTGCCCTGCCATCAACGACAGCACCAGGCTACTAACAATCGCCGCCAACCCTGTCCCTCGACCCATAATCCTGACTCCCACACGCATTGGTCACACAGCCATCTTGCCATCAGTTTAGGAGTTTGCAGCTTTTTTCTTAGCTAGACTTTATCCATTTTGAAAAGGCTCCATTCTTAGTGGAGGCTAGATCCCAGGCTGGATAAAGTTGAGCTTAGAGGATGTTTGAGCAGTCGCGATCGCCCGACGTAGGGGCGTGGCATGCGGCCAATGATCCCTAAAAACACTACAAAACTGTTACCCGAATGCTACGCCCTTACAGGTGTATGGTATAAAAATCAGGGCCAAAACACCCTCTTAAAGGAAGATGCTAATAGTATGGTTTATTACTTATCACTCAAACGATTAAGCGATCGAGAATGTAACCAATGAACACCGAGGAACTAACCCAAATAGTCACTGCTCACCAATCCGCAATCTCTCGGCATGATATAGAGATGGCAGAAATCAGAGCAACCTTAAACACCGTCGGCCAAAGATTAGACGCGGTTGGTGAAAGATTAGACGCGGTTGGTGAAAGATTAGACACGGCTAGTGAAAGATTAGATGCGATCGACATCAAGCTCAATCGGGTGACTGAGCAGCAGGAGGCCAATGCTCAACAAATTGCTCTCAACCGGGAGGATATTGCGATTCTGACGACCAGAATCGCAGAACTGGGAAATTTGGTGGCGGATTACCTGCAGGGACAGTCTCGCAACGGCTAAAAATGGTTTGTGGATCATGGTCGAGCGTCGGTAGAGCCAGCTTGTTTCGGTAGACTGAAGAAAGTTGCAGAAGTTTACAAAACGGCTGCGGACTGATCCACTTACCAGGTTGCGAAACGATCATGACTGAAAATTCTTCTGATTCAACGGCTAAAGGGCAAGAGGTTGCATCTCATCAAGGGGCTTCTCGGTTAAGGAACTTTGCGATCGCGCTGGTTGCCATCCTCCTCAGTACGGCCCTCTTTTTGGGATTGAAAACGGAAACGGCACCGGGGCTGTTGACGGCGATGGCAGAAGCATCCGTGCCTCTGGAAACGGCCCTTAGCAATGGCAAACCCACATTAATGGAGTTCTATGCCAACTGGTGTACGAGTTGTCAGGCCATGGCTCCAGAGTTGCAAACGTTGAAACAGAGCTACACCGATCGGGTCAATTTTGTGATGCTGAATGTAGACAACAGCAAGTGGTTACCCGAAATTCTCAAGTATCAGGTAGATGGCATTCCCCATTTTGTGTTTTTGAATCAGACAGGCGAAGCGATCGCACAGGCGATCGGCGAACAACCCACCTCGATCCTAGAAGCGAATCTGGTCGCTCTGTCGAGTAATTCTCCCCTCCCCTATGCAGAAGCAACTGGACAAACCTCCGCTTTCTCGCCTCCTGTCACTCCCGAAACAGCCAGCAAAACTGATCCCCGCAGTCACAGTAGCCAGGTTCAATCCTAGAACAGAATCAACAGCAACCAATTTCTAGAAAAAAAATTGGTTCCCCTGTTATGAAACTGAAAAAAGCTGGGTAACTTACCTTCAGGACATTGAAAGTCACCTACCCCGCGCCTTTTTAGGAGAAATCTTGCATGAAGACTGAATTCAAGGCTAAGTTACTGAACCATTTGATCCAGCGTAAAAAGGACGACAAAGGGTTCACCCTGATCGAACTGCTGGTTGTCATTATCATTATCGGGATTCTGGCTGCGATCGCGCTACCGGCTTTCTTAAACCAGGCAAATAAAGCGAAGCAATCTGAAGCTAAGACCTATGTTGGTTCCATGAACCGGGGACAACAGGCTTACTACCTGGAAAAAACCGCCTTTGTAACCCAGAACCAAGACTTTGGTAAGTTGGGTCTGGGCGTTGCAACTCAAACTGAGAATTATAAATATGAGGTCAAAGATGGCGGCGGCGGTTCCGCAGTCATTAACCTGGGTATTGTTAGAACGGATGTCAATGCTAAGCCTCCTCTGAAAGCCTACGTGGGTGGTGTGAGTCTGGCAACTGTTCAGTCAACCAGCGAAGCAACCACACTGGCCCGTCTGTTTGAAGCAGATCAGGCGGTTGGGGTTGGTGGCACCAATGCCGATGCTGTCAGCATGAGCTTCACCCAAAACGATGGCCCTCAAACCCCTGGTGGCTTCTCTGACCTGGGTGGTGCTAAGTAAGTAGCCTATCTTTCTTTGTTTAGGATGGGCCTTGCCTCCCAAAGAAGTGTCGAAAGCAGCGCCCATCTCTACCTCATCCCCTTTAGCAACTGGCGTTCAGGGTTTCCTGGAGCCAGTTGTTTGTTTTTAGCCCCCATTGAACAGTATCGAGCTGACCATGCCCGTGCAGTTTGGAAAGCGGCCTGTCAGGAGGCCCAATTGCATCTTGACTACGAATATGACTGGATTTTTTTAACGCCTTCCGGCAAACACCTTTTCGGCAGGGCCAGTCATGTACAGGTGATGATTGCTGGCTGACCATTCAATTTGCAAGGGGCCACCAGGAAGTTCGACAGTGGCACGCCGATCGCTCTGACCCGTTAATACTGCCGCCACCAGAGAGGCACAGGCTCCCGTACCGCAAGCCAGGGTAATGCCCGCTCCCCGTTCCCAGACCCGCATTTTCAAGTAATCGGGACGGACGACCTGAATGAATTCCGTATTCGTTTTCTTGGGAAACGCCGAGTGGCATTCAAACTGCGGGCCGATCGCTGCTAGAGGAATCGCCGCTACATCCTCAACAAAGGTAATGCAATGGGGATTGCCCATGCTGACACAGGTAACTGACCAGGACTGTCCAGCCACCTCCAGGGGCTGATTAATCACCTTCTCATGGGGCTGGCTCAAGGTTGTGGGAATTTCGGCGGCTAAGAGGCGGGGTTCTCCCATATCCACCGTAACCAGTCCATCAGGTTCTAGCCGGGGCAGCATCACCCCAGCCAGGGTATGAATCCGATAGGTTACAGAAGCATTTGGCTCTACACCTTCCAGGTCGGCAATAAAGCGGGCCAGACAGCGAATGCCATTGCCACACATCTCCGGTTCCGAGCCATCGCTATTGAAGATTCGCATGGTGTAGTCGGTGCCGTCCTGTCCAGGTAGGGCAAAGATGACTCCATCGGCCCCAATCCCGAAATGGCGATCGCACCAGCGCACCGCTTCCTCAGCCGTCAAACAGGGGTCAGTCGAGCCGCGATTGTCTATCAAGATGAAATCATTGCCCAAACCATGATATTTCGTAAACTCAATTCCCATAGATACCTATAAATGTCTAAAGAGAGAGAAGGGACGACAAGGGATAAGATATAACGTTTGAGGACGTTCTCTTTATAGGGGGCATAACGATGGCGGCAGAACTAGAAACCGAGCTTCCCAGTATTCGCCAGATTCAAAATCTGATTCGGGAAGAACAAGAAGTTGAATTCAAGTTAGTCACTGGAGATTTGCTATCGGGCAAGATCCGCTGGCAAGACAACTATTGTATTGCCTTAATCGACCAGTATGATCAGGCGACGATCGTCTGGCGGCAGGCGATCGTGTATATCAAGCCCAGATTATAGGAATCATCCGCATAGGGTAGAGACGTTTCGCGGAAACGTCTCTATGGGAGGGCGATCAGCCTAGCCGATCTCTTGAGAATCCGCAATGGTTTCATTCAGGCTGACGCTCGTAACTGGAAACGGGACTACGGTTCCGGTTTGAGGGGCAGGAGCAATCCAGCGGCTGGCCTGGTTCAGGGCATAGAGATTGCCACACAGGAGCAAGCGATCGCCCGCCTGCAAATCACTGTTGCCATCTGGGAAGTTGATAAATTTTCCTTCCCGCCGGATGGCCTGGATCAGCACGCCAAATTGCCGGCGAATATGCAGTTCAGAGAGGGTTTTGCCCACAACATGGCTATGGTCTGGCACCAGTAACCACTGGCAGGAGGCGTTTTCGGTGGGAATGGCGGCTTTCCCTTTAGCCAGATCATCGAGGGCCGCGAGTTCTTCTGGTTG
>JBBIQC010000341.1:0-936 GCA_037442585.1 Oscillatoriales cyanobacterium bin_317 | reverse complement strand
ATCAGCAGGCGATCGCCTTTCTGCAAGACGGTTTTGGCATCGGGATAATCCATTTCCTCCCCGCTGTTATGCTGAATCGCCATCAGGCTGACTCCCGTTAAGCGGCGCAGGTTGGTTTCCTCCAGCGTCATCCCAATCAACGGCGAACCGTCCGGTAAGGCATACCACTTATTGCCCATATCCTGAGCCGCTTGCTTCAATTCTCGTGAGATCTGGTAAGACGGACGCTCCGATCGCAAATCCTGATAGTGCGAGTTGCGGATCTGCTGCACTTCTCGCTGAATGACGGGTAAGGGCAACCCCAACCCAGTCATCAGGTGAGAGGACAGTTCCAGGCTGGCCTCAAACTCCGGTTGTACGACTTCCTTCGCACCCAACTGATACAGCAGTTCAATATCCTTATCCTTATTAGCCCGTACCACAATATCCAGATCGGGACTCAGTTCCAGAGCGCGTTTCAGGCACAGGCGAGTACTCATGGGATCAGGAAGCGCGATCGCCATCCCCTTGGCCGTCATCACGCCTGCCTTTTCCAGCACATGCAGACTGGCGGCATTGCCATAGATGTAAGGAATTTCTGCCTCTCGCAATTCCTGGATGCGCTGTTCCGACTGATCAATCACCAGCACGGAATAGCCATGCTCCGTCAACATCCGCACAATGTTGCGGCCAATTTTTCCATAGCCAGAAATCACCACATGCTGTTCCAGGGGCAGATTCTCCGAGACTTCCAGCGGCAGGTTGCTCCCCTCCAGCCAGGACTTCAACCAGGGCACGGCCTCCGCCCAGACAAACAGTTGGGGAATCAACCGCATGACAAAGGGAGTCACCACCAGAGTCACCGCTGTTGTTCCCAGAATCAGCAGATAAACCCGCCGCGACACCAATCCTAGTGTCTGCCCCTCACTCGCCAAGACAAACGAGAATTCGCCAATT
>JBBIQC010000340.1:0-5696 GCA_037442585.1 Oscillatoriales cyanobacterium bin_317 | reverse complement strand
CGATCGCCGATGGAGATTACTCCGCTAAGGAGGATGACCTGTTGCATCAGTACTGTCAGGCATTGGATCTACAACCCGAAGCCCTGCAATTGCTGCGAACGACCTTGCAGAGCCTGGCCGAGGCTCAACCAACCAATGGATCTGAACCGGCGATCGCCAGCGAACTACTGGCCCCTGCTCCCGGAGCTGAACATCTGGATGTGCTGCACCCAGTACGGGAATGGCTTGACCACATGGATGTGCATGATCCCAAGGTGGCCCGTCTGCTGTGCAAGATGATCCCATCCCAGTGCCCGTTCGAGCGAGATATTACTCTATTTGGCCGTAAGCTGGTTCACATCCCCCCCTTATGCAAACTCAATCCCCTTTATGATCAGATGGTCGGACTGCGGTTCCGTGCCCTCTCCTATTTAGCGGATGAGTGTGGGGAGGATGTATCGGAATTGGTGTAACTTGCCGTTTTATGGATAAATCAAAATCTTGTAGGTATCTTCTGTTGGGGCGATCGCTTGTTCCACAGCAGCAGCCAGGTCTTTTAGCGGATAGCGATCACTAATCAGGGCATCCACATCGATCCGGCGGTTGAAGACAATATCGGCAGCGAGCGCCTGCACCCGGTAGGAAGAACTATAACTGCCCATCAGGTCAATTTCCCGGCGATAGAGAATGTTGGGATTGATGGGAATTTCTACCTGATCGGGAAATTCGGCGAAGAATAAAATCTTGCCACCTTTGCGGGTGCAGTCCAGCGCCTGGAAGAAAGCTTTTTCGCTCGGTACGGCTAACAGGCTGGTATCCACACCCATCCCCTGAGTCAAACCATGCACTTTCGCAGCCAGATCTGGATCGCGGGCATCAAAGGCAGCGTCGGCTCCGACTGCCAGGGCTTTGTCAATCCGACTGGGGAGCAGGTCGGTGGCAATTGCCCGCGCTCCAAAATACTTCACCAGCATGATAAACATCAGACCGATCGGCCCTGCTCCTGTAATCAATACCGTTTGTCCGGGCTGTACCTGAGCTTTTTTGACCGCCTTGAGACAGCAATTGGTGGGTTCAACAAAGCTAGCCTGTTCAAAGGTAATGGAATCGGGAATTTGAATTAATCCACCATTGCGAACAATGTGACCCGGCACCTTCACATACTCGGCAAAGCCGCCACCACTGGGGGCAAATCCTGCCGTTGTAGTAATGTTTTTATACACATCGCACATGGAAAAGTTGTCGTTCAGGCAGTAGGCACAGTGCATACAGGGAATGTGATGCAGCACAACAACGCGATCGCCCACCTGCCAGCCTTTCACATCAGGCCCGACAGCCGCGATCGTACCTGCGGTTTCATGGCCGAAAATCCGGGGGGGTTCATACAGCGGGTAGCGAATTTTTTTAATATCTGACTGGCATAATCCCACCACCTGCACCTGCACCAACACTTCATCCGCCAGCACCTCTGGCAAGGGCACCTCTTCATAACTGAGGTGGTTCACTCCCCGAAACACCTGCGCTTTCATAATTCTTAAGATCCTCCGCCGCGAAAATTACCAATTGTTAAAACTGTACCTGGAAATATTGCTCTTTGTAATGATCCCTATGTCTAAAAGTAGAGGATCCCTTAGACTGGGATGCACTTCAAAAACTTGCTTTTCTGAAACGTCTTGGGTGACTCCATAATGAATTTCTCCTGGCATGACTATTTACTTATGACATCTTTCGTGGCAGCAATCAGTGGCATTGTGTTGCTGAAGACAGACCAAAGCCCAGCGAAAAATGACATTGAAGCAGCGGATCAGATGTTAATGCTGATGAGCTTCACCTACTGGTTAGTCTACTGCGTAGCTTTTGGGTTACAAAAAGCCATTTCGCCCGATTGGGAAACGGTAATACTGAGTATCAAACTCACTGGAGTCATTGCTTATCTGTTAACTGCCAGTTGTATTCTCAGTCTGCCCCTCAACCGGGTTTCCGTGCGTCAACCTGAATAATTCTTTCCCTGCGTTAACCCGAATTATCCTTCAGTAGCCCATCGTGCCAATCCATGATGGGCTATCAGGGTGGAAAAGGTTCCTTCATTGCTCCGCTCTCACGATGCCAGTTTTAAGGATTATTCAAACTACGTTTTTTAAGCGAGCAACGCTGTCAGCCAGCAACCTGTCAACGCAGGACAAAGTTAGCGTCACGACTGGACAAACGTTTGAGGTGCGATATGCCTTTCGTGTGGGGAATCACTGCTTCGTTGAATTAACGCGATCGCTCGGTACAGTTGGCAGGCTGGGATATTTCTATCTTCCTCATGTTCAGGTTTCTATTCAAGAATTACGGGCTGTCTGGTTAACCATCACGGATAGTGCCGTTCTCAACTCTCGGAGCAATCTTCAACAGGGTTTACAAGCCCTGAGCGCGTTGGGATTTAACACTGTTTATCCGATCGTCTGGAGCCGGGGCTTTACGCTCTATCCCAGCCCGATCGCTCAGGACTTTATCGGCTCAGCCGTCATCCCCAATCCCAATTTTGACCAGCGGGATATGCTGGCTGAACTGATAGAAGTGGCGAAACCGCTTAACTTTCGAGTCATTCCCTGGTTTGAATATGGCCTCAAGGCTCCTCCCAATGCTGCGATCGTGACTCGCAACCGTCACCTGATTACAGCCGATCAGCAGGGCAATTTAATTCAGAACGGTAATGTCTGGTTGAATCCTGCTCATCCAGAAGTGCAACAATTTATCATCGATTTGATTAAAGATGTAGTAATTCGCTATGACATTGCTGGTGTGCAATTGGATGATAACTTTGGCTTACCCGTGGAATTAGGCTACGACCCATTTACCAGAGCGCTGTATCGCCAGGAAAATCAGGAGCAGCTTATGCCTTTAACCCCCCGTGATCCAAAGCGATTGCCATGGCTAACTGATAAGATTACGTTCCTGTTTAAACGCATCTTTAAAGTCGTCAAAACTGAAAAAGCCTGTCTGATCTCCCTCTCTCCCAATCCTTTAAACTTTTCACGACAAAATTATGCCGTTGATTGGCAGTTCTGGGAACAAGCAGGATTTGTAGAAGAATTAGTGTTACAGGTTTACCGCAATAGCCTATCTGCTTTTGTTGCTGAAGTTGATAAGCCCGAAGTCATAGAGGCTCGATCGCATATTCCAACCGCGATCGGCCTGCTCACAGGATTACGCTTCAGTCCCGTCAGCCTCAGTCAGATTCGTGAACAGGTGCAAGCTGCCCGACAGAAACAATTTGCAGGGGTTTCATGCTTTTTCTATGAGACACTTTTTTATGAGAAACTATCTCCCGAAAAAGTTGCCCGCAATCCAGTCGATTTGCAGGCTCTTTTTCCCATCTCACGGACTTAAGGGACTTGTGCGAAAATAAAATCCCTACGATGCGTTACGGCTGGCACCTAACACATCCTACAGCCGCTACATTATTTAACGGCAAATCCCTAAACTAGATTCCTTTAACTCGAATTACTGGCAAGCCCAAGTAATTCTGCTAACCGCAGTCGGTCTTTTTCATTCACCTGCAGGCGACCACTTTCAATATCTCGCACCCAACTCTGGCTTTTACCGAGTTGGTTGGCTAATTCCCGTTGGCTCAATTGCAGTTTTCGGCGGGCGGCTGAAATTTGTTGGCCGGAGAGAGGTAGCAGCGATCGCGAATTGCGGTTCTTTTGCGTTTTTTTGCGAGGGGGTTTCGTGGGCTTATATTCCCAATCATTGGGCAGTTGGAAGCTGAGGATGCGAGCATGCATGAGACGGTGCCATTTGTCACGGGGGGCGGCATCGGTTAAGCGAACATCACGGCTACCATCACTCATCCAAAATTCTAAAGCCGCTTCCGCATCATCCGGTAGGTCGGCTAGTTTCGCCCACAGAGGTTGAATTTCAACAGGGTAGGTCACCGGGTCAAAGTCTGATTTGAGATGATAGCGATTGAGAATTTCCAGATCGCTTTCAAATGATCGTAATAACCGTTTCCGTTCTTCCCGATTTGAGGATGCTTGAGCCAGTTTCTCTTCTCCATAGCCAATTCGCATCAGCGTTGGCACGGTAATTCGCTGCTCCGATCCCATGCGAGTTTTGAACAGTAGCCAGAGCATTATTCGGGCCGCTCCTTCGTGTTGCTGCCAGATACTCATCACATTCGACAGTAAAGACTTGGGCAAAGTGCCATATTGATAGAACGTGGTACCTTCGCGAGAGCCTTGCTGATTGAGAAAGTACTGAGTCCATGGTCCTGCTTGAATGGTCAGGGTTAATCCTGACAAATGTTTGCATCCTAACTCGTCTTCTTGAAAGTGATGCTGAATCCCGACAAGCTGCCATACATAACCTTCAGGAATGGAGATCGTTCTAATGCGACCCTGGGGTGACCAATCCACACTCACCAGCAGAGTACACACCTGCTGGGCTAGGTCTTTAATCAAGTTCAATTTGGCCAATTTACTCAGATCTTTGCGCTTATCCAGGCCCAGATATTCAGTAATCTGCTGATCGCTGATGGTAAATGTTTCTTCCCAGGGACGCTCTAAAAAGGTGGCGTAGGCCGCAAAGATCAGATGCAGGCAGGCGGCTCGAATATCCCAATCTGAGATCGCCGCTCGTGCTGGTTCTGCCCGGAGCGCGATCGGAGTGGCGGAATTAACGGCTTCGGCAATGCGTAGCGTGATCTCTCCCCGTCCCCCACCCACCTGCCACAGATGGCACAGATCTCCTGCCTCATCTACCATCCAGGGCAATGAACCTCTTTGAGCCAGGGCGTTACAGGCTTCCCAAATGACAATCGCAGAAGCAAAAGAATTCGTTTTGCCATTCGGAAATAACTGTGGACTGGTCGTAATGCGAGAATTGGTCTTGCAACGTCCTTTTTTCGCTTTCAGGGGTACTGGAGGAGCCGCAATTGAGCAAGCAGAGACACATTGCGGTTCGTCGTAATAACCCTGGCAGTTATTACACAGGACTGGGTCAATCCAAAACTCATTTCCTTCTACTTTAATCGCTCCAGTTGGACAGGCTGGAGAACAGTCCCCGCACTGAGTACAACGGTTTGTAATGGAATAAGCCATAGCGCCACGTCAATGAACTACAGAGCAGACACGCCAAGCCAAGTGGCAAATGCCGTTCTAAACAATTCTGAGATACTGCCATGATCTGCATCTTCATCGATCGCTGTCGTCAAGAGGGTGTAAATGATAATTCTTTTTGCTGATGAGGAGGCTGAGAGGATGTCTGAAGGTGGCTAAGACCTCCAACAGCGCTTTCACTCCTGCGCTACCTGCGATCACAAAAGGCAACTTCCAACCCACTCCTGAAGAAGAACTCCCAACATAAGCATTTATATCTAAAAATGAAAACCTTTTTTGTTCACATTAAGCGATTAAATCTTTTCTTAAGATTACCCTAAAAATGCTATTAGAAAGGCTTTTTAGCTTAAATTTTGATCAAAAACGTTAGGTTTTTAAGACATAGTTTTTTTTTATTTTAGAGGTCGATCTTCAAACATTCGACATGAGATTTAGTATGTTTTGATACAAATTAATTTCCTGTTTTTCAAAGTGTTTTTAAAGCACAAAAAGTTTGCTTAGAGTTCTCTCAAAGCTGCGAGTTAATGACAATTTCAATCATTAGTGATGAGGCAGAGCCCTGGTTGACTGACAAAACTTATTGAACAAAGCAGTAGGAATTGACTGTAAACT
>JBBIQC010000339.1:0-5704 GCA_037442585.1 Oscillatoriales cyanobacterium bin_317 | reverse complement strand
ATAAAGATGACCGTCATCCTCTATTTTATCTACCCTTTACGAAAAGGTACTACCGAATTACCCATTGAGCAGGCAAGTTAAATCCAGGTGTAATTTTGGCTTCTCCTTCAGCGCATCCGTTCAACTGTTGGCACGCTGCTAGTAATTCTGATCCGGCCACTTGATGAATGGCAGCAGAAATTGCCCCATGATTATATAAGGTTTTATCTGCTGAGTTCACGATCGCTTCCACGTTTTGTTGCGTGATGTCTCCTAAAATTGGTCCTTTAGCAAAAGCATAGCGCAGGCTAGTATGTCCACTGCTACGTCTACTTCTCCGTGAGTAGGCTTGTTGCTCAGCCAGCTTCCGATAGCTAGCAATATTTCGTTGCCGCAATTCTTGATCTAAATCGTCTAACGCAGCGGCTTCTGGAGCAGACATGGGCATATTAAAGCTTAATACTTGTGCTTTTGTTTGTTGCAATACCTGACTGGCGGCATCCATCTCTCCTCGATCGACCAGTCGTACCGCTTCTTTCTTGGCCCGTGCCGTCATCATCAGGGCCACCTGTTGCTGCACCTCCTGATTCAGAGGAAACTCCTCCAACTGGCTGAAAGGCACCACGGGTAATCGGAGAGAAACATGCAACTCCTGAAGCTGTTTGGTTTTGTTTTGCCAACTCAGATGCACGCCCAACAATTCGCTGGCTTGCGGTAGGGGGGGAACCTTCAGTCGCAGTACAATTTCCTGGGGACTACCTGCCACCAAATTGGGCAACTGAAATTGGCCCCGGTTATCCACACTCAAGTCGTTGAATATATCGGCAACTACCACCTCTCCTTGGGGTTCCAGACGCAACCGAACGATCGTCCCCAGGGTTGCAGCCAGTCCCTGTAACTCCTGCTCAAAAATGGCAGGTAATTGTTCTGGCGAGGCGATGTAGTAGTAGTTGCCATCGCCACTGGTGGCCATTGCGGTTAACAAGTCTTCATCATAGTCATCGCCGACTCCCATAGTGGACGTGCTGACTCCTCGGAGCGCCAATCCATGGACATCGGTCGCGATTACATCGGGATTGGTTTCTCCCACGTTAGCTAACCCGTCGGAAAGTAAAATGACTCGATTCAGCTCAGCATTCAGGTTGTGGCTGGTTTGGATGCCTCCCTGTACCCAACCTGCATGAAGGGCGGTGCTTCCTCCAGGCTGCAGCTGCTGCACCAAACGGGTCAAACTGGCCTTGTTATTGGCTGGAGTGTTGCTTACCAGAGTCTGAACCTGATTATCAAAAATCGTAATGCTGACGCGATCGCTGGGTAAGAGTTGCTCAATGGCATAGCACACGGCCTGTCGTGCATAATCAATCTTTTTCCGTTCCGCCATTGAACCCGAACGATCAATGACAAAGCCCAAATTTAGACTGGGGCGTTTCTCTTGCACTTCCAGATTAGGTGGTTTGATCCGCATCAGTACATCCAGGGTAGTGGCGCGATCAGAACAGACCACGGAACGTAAGGGAATGAATTCAATTTCAGGTAAGTTCATTTGGAGGATCTCCGTTTAGAGGCGAACGTGAGCAGAATTTGGCGAATCAGTTGCAGCAGGGTTTGTTGTTCTTGAGTACTGCTGGGATAAACAAAATCGTGTCGAATATGCAGTTCTAAGCCTGGTAAAACTTCGACTCGAGTCCATTGGGAAGGGGTAGATGCGTCACCCAGGGATGGGGAAGCAGGTGAAATGGGGGGAACCGCGGGAGGAGGTAGGCGAGGAGGTGAAGTAGCAGGGGCAATCTTGCGTTGCTGCACTTGCTGCAGAAAAGCTAGTGCGGGATTAGCTGGAGTAACGGTTAATTGCACACCACCCTGTAATAACTCCTCCAGTTCTGCATTAGTTTTTGAGATAGCCAGTTTGTCGATCGCGCTGGCTCCATACCCCTCAGCCAGTAAACGCCGAAGTAACAAGAGTTGCAAAAGATGACGATAGAGATAACGGGCCTCTCGTCCTTCCTTTAAAGGTTCGTCCAGCATCCCCTGACTGGCATAGTGCCGGATTAGTCGGGGAGTAACTTCCTCTCGCACACGGGTATGGGCTTTTTCCTCGGGGAGGAACTGGGGCAGTAGCTCATTGGCCACCTGCACCAGTTCCTCTAAAGACCAATTGGGATCCTCCAGAGCAAGCTGTTGCAATGTTTTCATACCCTTATGTTAGTTGCGACAGTTATAGATGTCAATATCAATTCCGACTGCAAATATTAAGCATTCTGGATCTGGACAGATGGTTTGCTTGTAACGTTGAATGGAGAGACTATGCTGGGGTTAAGCATAACCATGTCCGATTCCACCACATCCACGGCTCGTAAATCTAGCACGACAAAGCACGTTCTATCCTTACCAACGGGGGAGGTTCATTACACCGCGATCGCGGAATGGCAGCCCTTATATGAGCGCGAGAAAGCGATCGCCGAACTTTTTCATGTGGCCTACCTGTTGGATGATCAAGGCTCCACATCCCGTCCCCTCACCTTTGTATTTAATGGTGGCCCCGGTGCAGCCTCGGCCTACTTGCACATGGGTGCCCTCGGCCCTAAGCGGGTTGCCTTTGGTTCGCAAGGCACCCTACCCCAACCGCCTGTAAAAGTTGTAGATAACTTAGAAAGTTGGTTGAGTTTTACGGATCTGGTGTTCATTGATCCTGTGGGAACGGGCTTTAGTCGGGCTGTGCCACCCGAAAAAGACGAGACGAAAACAGACGAAAAGCCAAAAACTGAAAAACCGGAGGAGCAGGAAACTGAATTTTGGGAAGTGGAACGGGACTTAAAAGCTCTGGCAGAGTTCATCCAGACTTTTCTCTCAAAGCACAACCACTGGCTGTCTCCTATTTTCATTGCAGGCGAAAGTTACGGTGGGTTTCGGGTGGCTAAACTGGCCCGTAAACTGCAACAAGACTTTGGGGTGGGATTGTCGGGGGCTATTCTCATCTCCCCAGCGCTGGAGTTCAGTTTATTAGAAGGAACGGATTACAACCTGACTTCTTGGGCAACGGTGCTTCCCTCGATGGCGGGTGCGGCTGCCCATCATCATCGTGCTCAACTGGTGGGTGAAAGCTTGCAAACTCACCTGGCGGCGGCTGAATTGTTTGCCCGTAAAATGCTGATTCCTTTGCTGGCTATGGGAGATGCTTTGCCCAACGATGAGCGACAACAGGCTTATCAACAACTAGCAAATTTGATTGGGTTGCCAGTGGATTTAGTGGCTCGCCACGGGGGGCGGGTTGGGATTGAGGTGTTTGCCAGGGAATTGCTCCGCGATCGGCAACGGATTGTGGGTTTGTATGATGCTTCCATTACGGCGATCGATCCCTTTCCCGATCGTCCCCTCTACGAAGGTACTGACCCAACCTTAGATGGCCTGGATCGGTTGTTTACAGGAGCGATCAACAGCCATTTGCGTAGTACTTTAGGGGTTGAAACCCATTTGACCTACCATTTACTGAATTTTGAAACCTTCAAAGCCTGGAAATTTGAACTCAAAGGGGGGCTGAAACAAGGCTTTATCGGTGCGGTGGATGACCTGCGCGTTGGCATGACGCTGAATCCTTATATGCAGGTTTACATCACTCACGGCTTATTTGATCTGGTTACACCCTACTTTGCTTCCAACCATCTTGCAGATTTGATGAAGCTGGATCCAGACGTTCGCCCCAATTTAATCATCCGCCATTTTCAAGGGGGGCACATGTTCTATACCTGGGAAGCGTCCCGTCAGCAATGGTTTGCTGAGATGATGCAGTTTTATCATCAGGCGATCTCATCAGGCGATCGATGAACATCAACGCTAGATGCTACATTGCCATCTGGAGCAATTGATTAACCTACCAGTCCTGAGAAAGCAGAAATCACCAGAGGCGGGATGACGCTGAGGGTCAGCGATCGCATTTTGTAACAAAAAAACGACTATAGCCGCGAGGTATTCAATGGCAATTTAGGCGTGATTACTGGAATTGCTCTCGAAGCGCAGGAAGTCGCCGTCCGGCTACAGTCGAGCGATTTTCAGGCTCATTTTGATTGGATGGGAAGTATAATGACAAATTCAGAACCTTGACCGGGGCTTGAATGTACCTGTAGTGAGCCGTTGTGGTTTTCGATCACAATTTGATGCACGATCGCTAATCCCAATCCGGTTCCTTTGCCAACTCCTTTAGTGGTAAACAAGTGATCAAAAATTTTCTGCTTAACTTCTTCATCCATTCCGATACCATTATCTTTAAACCGGATGATAACAGATTGGCGATCTTGTGAAAGTTCTGTATGAATTCTAATTTGATTGGGATTAGCTTGCAGATCTGTAAAACTGCGTCCTTCGCTAGATTCTTCCAGTGCGTCGATCGCATTGGCCAGAATGTTCATAAATACTTGATTTAATTGTCCAGGGAAGCAAGTAATTTCAGGCAGGTCGCCATATTCTTTGATAACCTCAATCTCTGGTCGTTCAGTGCTTGCTTTTAAGCGGTGTTTCAGGATCAGTAACGTGCTATCCAGTCCTTCATGAATATTAAATGACACTTTATAATCTTTATCAGCACGGGAGAAGGTTCGTAGACTGGTACTAATGTTGCGAATGCGATCGACTCCCAGTTGCATTGAGTCCAGGAGTTTGGGTAAATCTTCCCGCAGATACTCCAGATCAAGCGTCTCCAGTTCATTCTGGATTTCTAAGGTGGAGTCAGGATACGTCTGTTGATACAGGTCAATCAATTTGAGTAGATCGTTCACATACTCCTGGGCAGGCTTCAGGTTACCAGACACAAAACCAACCGGATTGTTGATTTCATGGGCCACGCCAGCCACCAGATTGCCCAGGGCAGACATTTTTTCACTCTGTATCAGTTGCAGTTGAGCCTGTTGTAATTGCTTCAATGATTGGGTCAATTTGGCTGTGCGCTCCTGCACCTGTTGTTCCAGGGTGCGAGTTAAATGAGAAAGCTTGAGATGTAGCCTTAACCGAGCCACAACTTCTTCTTGTTGAAAGGGTTTAGTGACGTAATCCACTGCGCCCATTTCTAACCCTTTGACCTTGTCGGTCGTTTCGGACAAGGCGGTCATGAAAATAATGGGAATGTGCTGGGTAACAGGATTGTTTTTCAACCGACGGCAGGTTTCAAAGCCGTCAAAACCAGGCATCATCACATCTAGAAGAATCAGATCGGGATTGGCATACTCGGCTTGTTCGATCGCTGACTCGCCATCCGTTGCCATCAGCAATTTCCAGCCATAGCCCTGAATTGCTTCTGAAAGTACCTTCAGGTTATTGGGATTATCGTCAACTAAAAGAATGTGAATAGGTTGGGAACTGACATCAGCCGTATTTGTACCCTGCGGCGAGGTTCCACTAGAATCCTGAACTGGATGGCTAAATCTAGGAGGAGTATTGGAAATCATGAATGGGACTCCGTTTTCACAAAAGTTACAAGGAACTGGCGGATTTTCTTGGTTTGAAAGTTGGCGGTTAGTTTGCTTAACTCCGCCACAAAGGGGGCTAGCTGCTGGTCTTGCTCTACTAAGTTCTCCAGCATCTTTTCGATCGCTGGAATGTCCCCCATCATGGCCAGATGATAAAGCTGTTGCAAAGTCGTTTGGGATGGCAGGATCCATTCACGATTAGTCGTCTCCTTTTGGGTAAGCAATGATGCTTCGGGTGGTGTGGCTCCGGCATAAATCCATTCCACATT
>JBBIQC010000338.1:0-5729 GCA_037442585.1 Oscillatoriales cyanobacterium bin_317 | reverse complement strand
ATGAATGGCAGCAATTCTCCCAACGTGGTTTGCTATGGCACCGTCGCTCTCAATTCTGGTTGGGTCTTGCAGGGTTATGGTGACTTCAACGGAGATGGAAAAACTGACCTCCTGTGGCAGAACTTGAACACCGGAGCAACGGGAGCCTGGATGATGAATGGTGTCAGTGCGCCTACCGGTGTCGCATACGGTACCGTTACCCCCGGTTCAGGCTGGGTTCTGCAAGGAATGGGAGACTTTGATGGCAATGGCAAAACGGATCTGTTTTGGTATAACCAAACAACGGGACAGACAGGAACCTGGTTGATGAACGGCACAAATGCTCCTACCTACGTTAGCTACGACACCGTCGCACCTGACTCTGGCTGGGTGCTGGAAGGCATGGGCGACTTCTGCGGGAATGGCAAGACGGATTTGCTCTGGTATAACCAGAAAACTGGCGACACCTCAGCCTGGATGATGAATGGTGCAAATGCCCCCACTTACGCTACCTACGATCGAGTTGCTCCCACCTCCGGTTGGAGGCTGAAAGGGATGGGTGATCTGGATGGCGATGGCAAGACGGACTTGTTCTGGTATAACCAGCAAACTGGGGAAACGTCCGCCTGGATGATGAATGCGACGAGTTGCTCTGCCAGGGTTTCCTTCGGTACACTTGCACCCAAGGATGGCTGGAGCTTTGAAGGCTTGGCAGATGTAACAGGAAATGGTCGAGCTGATGTCATCTGGTACAACCAGAAAACGGGACAAACTGAAACCTGGATCATGAATGGCACCAATACCCCAGACGGCGTTATGCAACAGCAAGACACATGCTCTTACTTTGATCTGCAAGCGATCGGTGATTTTGCAGGCACTGGCAAGATGGAACTGTTCTGGCGCAACTATGGCATGTTTAGCACCGAAACTCAGGTTTGGTCGATGGACATGGACAACGACAGCTACTCCGTTGAATCCTTCACAGAACCCACGACTTTTGGATGGCAGGTGGTGTCTATGAATCAAATGACTGGCCGCTATTTGGGATAGGAGGCTCATGGTTAAAATGTGTGCAGGAGTAGATCAGCAAAGTTGATATGGAATTTCCCATCACCCATTTATTAGATCGCGCAAGCTGCACTCAATGGATCAGGGAGCATTTTCATCCGAATGGCTTTGGCTGTCCCAAGTGTAGGGTAGGGGTAGAACAAGCTCGAATTGCAGCCTCCACTTCTGATCTGGTGAAAAAAGCAGACTTGATGACAGTGCAAGCGCTGCAAGAGCAGTTCGTGGCTGAACTTGCCGTGTTAAGGGGGCGAGTCGATTTGCTAGAGGTTCGCACGGCAACGTTAGAGAAACAACAGTTTTCAACGACGACAAAGTTAAATGGACAGTTCATTTTTGCTCTGACTGCTCCCTATAGCTATAGCGATCGCCGACTGGTTCAAGGAAATTTAAGGACAACCTTAGCCAACAATGATCAGGTCACTTTTGTAGATGTTGTGCAACTCACGCTCAATACCAGTTTTACCGGGAAAGACCTGCTCACGGCTCAATTGCTGGCGTACAACGCCATTGGGTTTAACGCTACACCAGAGGGATTTTCCTTCATTCCGGGAGACGGTACGCCCAATAACTCGGTTGTGATTGATAATCTGGCTTACAGTTTCCCAATTGGCAGTCAGGTCAATGTCAGCATCCTGGCAGCCGGAGCTGGACCGGCAGATATTGTCAGTAGTACCGTCAGCCCGATCAACAACTCAGCCCAGGGGGCGTTATCGGGCTTTAGCTTTCCTCCGCAATATTTAGTGAATAACCCCACAACGGGTGCGGGAGTTGCTGTCAACATCCACTTCAGCAAGAATTGGGTCTGGGATTTTGGCTATGTCGCTGCGTCTGTTCCAAATATTCCGACACCAGGTGCAGGCCTATTCAATGGTACCTACACCTTAAATACGCAACTAAATTATTTGAGTGATTGGTTGGATATCAATGTCTACTATGCCAACTCCTACACCAATCCCAACTTTGGTAGCCCGGTGATACTGGCTGCCGGATATAGCCAGATTCTGCCAGGACAACGTGTTGCTCAGATCTCAAACATCTATGCCAGCCAGTTCAATTTTAAGTTTGGTAAGGATCGCCAATTCAATTTGGGTGGGGGTCTTGTCTATTTTGCTGTGCAGGGCATTGGTTCTCGTCCTGACTTCGATGCCTGGAGTTACCAGGGTACCTTTGCCTGGAACACACCTAAGGGTAGCCAACTTGGCATCTTGGCTGGAGTCCCTCCCTATACTCGTGAACTGGCGGGTCAATCTAGAAATACGGGCTTTATTGCTGAACTGTATTACCGTTATCAGGTGAATGACTTCATTTCAATCACCCCCAGCCTGATTCGTCGCGTCAACCCCTACAATGTGGAAAGTAATCCCGGTGCCTGGATTATTTGGGGGATTGGGGCACTCTGCTTTTTCTATGATTATGCTCAACAAATTTCGCCCAATGCGCTTGTCCCTCAGTTCAGCCAAACCTTTCAAACAAATCCGCAACAGTTAGGGGTGTTGATTGGGGTTTACTTCTTTTCCTATGCTGTGATGCAAATTCCCATTGGGCTGATCGTCGATCGATTTGGGGTGCGCGGTCCCCTCGCTATCGCCATTCTAGTCTCGGCAATTGGGAACCTCGGCTTTGCTCTATCCAGCAGTGTGGGACAGGCCAGCTTTTTCCGTCTACTGATGGGAATGACTGCATTCTCCTACGTCTCCTGTATGAAACTGGCTTCGACCTGGTTTCCACCCTCCCAATTTGCCACACTGGTTGGCTTAACGAATGTCATTGGGATGGTAGGTGGGATTGGGGCAACGGCTCCTTTGTCCAAGCTGTCAAGCCAGATAGGATGGTGTGGCACCGTTGGTTTATTTGCCGGAGTCGGATTCTGTCTGGCGACGGTCGTCTTTGTTGTGGTTCGCGATTCTCGGCCAGCCGGCCAGGGTGGCTGTATATTCAGCCAGCGAGAGTGCCAGGTTTGCCCGCCGAATCGGGTCTTGTTCTTTCCACAAGGCTTCAAATTCCATCCATACCAGGTAGCGATAGTTCTGGAGGGATAGCGATGCGGTCGTTTACCGATAGACGATGCCTTCGGTCGTCAGCATCACAACCAGAAGTTCACCTTCTACGGAGGACATCGCGGTATCTGATTGATTCCGAATCACAACATAGATGTCTGACACTGAATGGTTTCCTATCCAAGACGCTGTCTGGTTCAGAATACATTGTCATGGTTCTTTGTACGATCGCACTCTCGCTTTAGAACAGCGTCATGTTCCCTAGGCGGACGCAAGGTTTTGCAAACTGTTACCCGCATCAATGACTTTCGAAACACCTACATCTCAATCGTTATTCGTCATTTGTCCCTGGGAAACAGCGATAATGAATGACCAGTGACCAATGATAATTCCGTAAATGACTGCTAATTCCTGCCAAATCTTCGATCGCGACCTTTCAGAAACCCTACTTTCGAGCTATCTACAAGCAGAGGCGATCGCCGTTGATACTGAGACAATGGGGCTGCTGCCTCAGCGCGATCGGCTGTGTCTGGTACAAATTTGTGACCCCCAGGATCAGGTGAGCGTGGTGCGCATTGAGCGGGGACAGACGGAGGCTCCCTATCTGAAACAGTTAATGGAAGCATCCGATGTTCTGAAAATCTTTCACTTTGCCCGGTTTGATGTCGCGACCTTGAAATATCACCTGGGAATTCAGGTAAATCCGATTTTCTGTACCAAAATTGCCAGCAAGTTAGCCCGTACTTATTCTCCCAAACACGGACTCAAAGATCTGGTGATGGAACTGGAAGGCGTGGAGTTGGATAAAAGCGCCCAAAGCTCGGATTGGGGAAATGCTGCTAATCTCTCTGACGAACAACTGCAATATGCCTCCAACGATGTGCGTTATCTAATTCCCGCTCGTGAAAAGCTGGTGAGGATGTTGCAACGGGAGGAGCGGTGGGAACTGGCCCAGGATTGTTTCCAGTGCCTGCCCACGATCGTCAATCTAGACTTAATGCAGTATCAGGGAATTTTTGAGCATTAATTCTATGATTCCTACTTCAAGTCATTACTGGCTGAGAAATGCCCAGGTTCCAGAATCACTCCTTGTCAGAAGTAAACAGGGTCGGAGTCGGAATTGGGCGGCTCCAGTGGCTCAGGAATTGCTGCTGGTGGATATTGAGATTGCCAATGGTGCGATTGCCAGTATTGCCACAGCGGGAGTTCTGAGTTCCTACACTGCCCCCTCGATCGACCTGCGGGGAGGCATGGTATTTCCCTGTTTTGTCGATATGCATACTCATCTCGATAAAGGGCACATCTGGGAGCGATCGCCGAATCCCGATGGCACCTTTGATAGTGCCTTGCAGCAGGTACGTCAGGACTCGGAACAATATTGGACGGCGGAAGATGTGTACAAACGGATGGAATTTGGGCTGAAGTGCAGCTATGCTCACGGAACCAAAGCCATTCGAACTCATATCGATTCCGGTGGCTCCCTGGCAGATGTTAGCCTGGAGGTGTTTCAGGAACTCCAGCAGCAGTGGCACGATCGCCTGATTTTACAAGCCGTTTGTCTAGTTTCCCTGGAAGAATTTCTCACACCGCTGGGGGAAAAGTTAGCCGGTCACATGACCGAAGTGAGCGGCATTCTGGGCGGGGTGGCTTACATGAACCCAGACCTGGAAGCGCAAATTGATCGTGTCTTTTCCCTGGCCAAGGAACGCAAACTCAATCTGGATTTGCACGTCGATGAAACAGGCAATCCAGACTCAATCTGTTTGCGTTATGTCGCAGAGGCAGCCATCCGGTATCGATTCCAGGGGCAGATTGTTTGTGGCCATTGTTGCAGTTTGGCTGTGCAACCACCCGAGGAAGCCGCCAAAACGATCGCCCTGATAAAACAAGCCAAAATTGGCATTGTCAGTTTGCCAATGTGCAATTTGTACTTGCAAGATCGGCAGCCTGCCCAAACTCCCCGTTGGCGAGGGGTGACACTACTTCACGAACTGAAACAGGCCGGAGTGCCCGTCGCGATCGCGGGGGACAATTGCCGGGATCCCTTTTATGCCTTTGGTGATCACGATGCCCTGGAAGTCTTCTCAATGTCGGCCAAGATTGCTCACCTGGATCGCCCCTATGGAGACTGGTGTAACGCGATTACAGCCACTCCTGCAGACTTAATGGGCTTACCGACTGTGGGACGAATCGGAGTCGGGCTGCCAGCAGATTTAGTGATTTTCAGGGCACGTCAGTACAGTGAATTGCTGTCCCGTTCTCAACACGATCGCACGGTTTTGCGAAATGGGTTGGCGATCGATACGGCGCTTCCAGATTATGCTGAACTCGATGGTTGCATGAAATAAATCACTGGCATTAACTAAACAGATGGCGGCAAGATAGCTCAGTTACTTCAGATCTGTAAGTCTTACGGGAACTTTCGGTCGGGCTAGACGATTGCCCCGAAGAAACCGGAATGACAGCCGGATTCGGTGACTTGACTAATTGTTCCGCAGCCAGAGTCCAAAAGTGTGCAGATTTAAGAGAGGCAAAAAAAGCGGGGTTTAAGGGATGAGGAGGGCGCTGGGAAAAGGAATGTAATCCCTGAGTCTGAGCCTGCACTAAATCCACAATCCAGGGAAGAAAGTCCAGCAGTTCTTCAGGTAAAACGGTTAGTTCAAATGACCATTGCCGATTGACTCC
>JBBIQC010000337.1:0-5744 GCA_037442585.1 Oscillatoriales cyanobacterium bin_317 | reverse complement strand
CCCTCCGGGTCCAGGTAGGCGGCGGTCAACGGCACGGTGGTGTTGCGAAGCCGAAGCAATGGGGGCTATTTCATCCGGTTGAGCCAGTGGCCTATCTTCAGCGGGTTCTATGATCGTCGCATCTTCAGCGGGTTCTACGACGGTCGCATCCTCTGAGGACGACGGCACCTCCGGCTTAAATGAGAAATTGGCTGTAGAGGAGAAGCGAAACGCATGAGCCGCATAGGGTTTTGGTTGACCAGCCACCCTTAAGTACAGCTTGATTAAAGGATTCTGCTCTGAGCTTGGAGACGGGCGATCGGGCAGCCAATCTGCTGGTATGTCAGCCAGCGCCTGTTCCAAAATCCCAAATACCTGGGCAGGCTCAACCTCAATTCCGGGAGGATGCTGCACCAACACCATCAGGTTTTCTTTCAAGGCACACTGAACCCGCAGCGGCAACAGGGGTAAATGCAATCTCAACTGCTCTTGCAACCGCCTCCCAATCTGCCTCAACTTCTCCTGCTGCATTCCAATTTCCATGAACCATGATCAAAAATTTAATCCCATGCTACCCGTTGCCTGAAGGTGCGTCACCCCTGGGTAAGAGTAGAAAGTTAAGAGTTAAGAGTTAAAAGTGAGTAGTGGATAGTGGATAGTGGATAGTGGGCTGTCCTTGGTCATTCGTCATTTGTAGAAAACAGAGGACAATCCAAAATCCAAAATCCAAAATCCAAAATTCTCTAACTCTCAACTCTTAACTCTCCCCTCCCCCTGTCTATGGAAATTTTGATTGTTGAAGATGAAGCTGAAATTGCTCAATTAATTCAGCTTTACATGGAAAAAGAAGGGTTCTCCTGCCGGGTTTGCCGGGATGGGAATCAGGCTCTCCAGATATTTCAGGAGCAGAAACCCGATCTGATCATTCTGGACTTGATGATTCCTGGGCTGGACGGATTAGAGGTATGCGCCCGCATTCGTCAGCAGCCTGGGCCTAAAGATCCCTATATCTTGATGTTGACGGCACGGGGAGAAGAAATCGATCGCATTATTGGCCTCTCCACCGGGGCAGATGATTACATGGTCAAGCCCTTCAGTCCCAAGGAACTGGTAGCGCGGGTGCGTGCCCTCTTGCGGCGCAGTTTGCGGCAGGGCGGACAAACTCATACCTATCGCACCCCACATTTCCAGATTGATGTGGATCAACGGCTTGCCCAACGCTGCCTGGGGAGTAACGAATTTGAACCTCTGGATTTGACCGCTCTGGAATTTGATTTACTCTCCACATTCATGAGTTACCCTGGGCGGGTCTGGAACCGCACGCAATTAATCGACAAACTGTGGGGCAGTAACTTCTTTGGTGACGAGCGCGTAGTTGATACTCACATTGCCCGCCTTCGCAAAAAAATCGAACCGGATCCGTCTAATCCCACGTTTGTTAAAACGGTAATTGGAGTGGGCTATAAGTTTGAAGACACGGTGTGAAAGGGAATAGGGAATAGAAAGCGACCAATGACGAATGACCAATAACCTCCTATGAGTAAGCTCGGACTGCGGGGACGACTATTTCTATCCCATCTGATTGTGATGATTGTGGGGTTAAGTACCCTGGTCACGGTAGGCAGGCTGTATTCTCCCCGATTATTCGTTCTGCATCTGGAAAATCTGGAGGTCGGGGGGTTGAATCTGGTGCGGGTACGGCAGAAGCTGGTGGATGGGTTTGAGTCAGCCTGGAGTCGGGGTGCCTTTTGGTCGGTCATTGTTGGAGCATCAGCAGCGGGAGGCTTGAGTTATCTGGTGGCCAAACGGATTACCGAACCGCTGATTCACATGGAGCAGGTAACACAAAAAATTACGGCGGGTCATCTGGAAGAGCGGTTACCAAACAGCGAAATTCCTGAATTGAATCAGTTAGCCCTGAGCTTCAACCGCATGGCCGCCGATCTCGAAGGAGTTGAGCAACGTCGGCGCGAGTTAATTGGGGATCTGACTCATGAACTCCGTACCCCGTTGACGGTTGTGGAAGGCTATCTGGAAGGGTTGGCAGACGGCACGATCGCACCCTCGGTCGATATTTATCAACGGTTAGCCCGTGAAACAGCTCGTTTGCGCCGCCTGGTTAATGATTTACAGGAACTGTCTCAGGCGGAAGCAGGCTATTTGCCCATTCGATCGGTTGAACTCGATCTGCAGCCTTTGTTGCAAGCGATCGTCGATAAATTCTCAGATCAACTGCTGGAATCCAGTCCCATCTTAAAGCTGGATTGCCTACCAGATTTACCGCCTGTTGTGGCTGACCCAGAGCGAGTGGAGCAAGTGTTGATGAATTTGCTGGGCAATGCGCTCCGCTACACCCAGGCAGGATCCATTACGGTACGAGCCTGGAACGAAGGCAAAAAAGTCTGGATTGCAGTGACCGATACAGGACAGGGGATTACGCCCGCCGATCTGCCCCACGTTTTTGAGCGGTTCTGGCGATCGGATCGATCGCGCGATCGGGCCTCTGGTGGTACAGGTATTGGTTTAGCCATTTCTCGTCGTTTAGTCGAGTTACAGGGGGGCACGATTGAAGTCGAAAGCGAATTGGGTCAGGGCAGCACCTTCCGCTTCTGTCTACCCGTAGCCTAGATCAAGGCTGCTAAAGTGCCGCAACTCAGGCCGTGGACAAAGTATGCTGCAGAGACTCGAGTTGTTGCTTCACCCAGGACGAGTTGAAAATCCGCCGATAAATGGGGTTAGCCACCTCAAGCCCTAATGGCGTGCTGACATCCACACCAGGGCATTTCACAACCAGACCTGATAACAAAAGTTGCTTTTGCTCCAAACTGCCATCCTCAGGAAGGGGAGCCTGATGCAGAATTTTTTGATAAAGCTGTAACCGCGAAATCGCCCGCTGATCATCATCCAATAAGCGATCGCGAATGGTTCTCAAATGTTCTGGCTCATCCTGAGCTTCCCAATTGTCGATAATGCGCGATTGCACAATATTCTCGATCCATGCTGCTTCAGAAGCAGAGTTTGTGGGTTTTGAATTTTGGATCTGAGATGTGGAACCTGGAATCTGAAATTTGGAATTTGGGAACTGTTCTTCCGCCTCCCAATCCCCAATCCCTAATCCCCGATCCCCAATCCCTACTTCCTGAGCAACTAGCTTACACAGCTTTTGGGTGAGAAAAGGTTGGCCTCCAGTCCAATTCAATATTTCCTTAAGAATAGCTTGGGAATTTATGCTCTTGTTTGCAATACCATGTAATAATGGCTGAGCTTCATGAAACTGAAAGTTATTTAGATGAATTGCTCGGCCAATGTTAAACGGAGTGTGACTTTTATCTCGAATCAGTTGAGCAGGCGTAGCAACCCCCAGCAGAACAAAATTTAGACGTTGATAAGCAGGATGCTCAGCACGTTTGTTATAACAGGCTCGAAGTAAAACAAAGAAATCATCGATCGCAAAATTAAGCCCCAAAATACTATCAATTTCATCAAAAAAAATCACAATGTTACCAGCAACATGAGGCAGCAAAACTTCCTTACAAAATGTACTCAATCGCTGAGGGGGTGATAAGAACTCATGCTGCCGTAACCATGTACGGACATCAACCTGTGCTCGCAAGTTAAAGCTACTAGCAAGGGTGTAAATTAAACCCGCATACCATTGCTCTACATTGATCTGCCAGTTGCCAATCTCCGATAAATCGATCGCCGCACAAACAAACCCCTCTGCCTTCAACTTCTTCATCATTTGAATTCGCAGGCTCGATTTGCCCATCTGTCGGGAATTGAGAATATAACAGAATTCTCCCTGTTTCAGAGCACGGTAAAGCTCACGATCGGCCCTACGAACCACATAGGTCGGAGCGTCAATTGGCAGACTTCCACCAACTTGATAGGTATGGGCTAAAGTTTGGTTAGTGTCACGAAGTAAGGCATTCTCAATCATCAGGTCAGCTTGAGTAGCCCTCAACACTTCCAGAGTATGCGACAGTTCCTGAGTACGTTCTGCAACCTTCTTTTCCAGGGTGCGATTAATCTCGGCCAGTTCGTCTTTCGCCTGTTGCAGAGCCGCATTTTTAATCGTTAGTTCTTGCAAAAGCTGCAATCGTTCGGCTTCCGTTTGTTTACGTTGAGTAACGTTTTGAAATGCTGCAATCGCATACACCACCTGTTCCTGGTCATTAAAAATAGGAGTTGCCCAGACTTCGATGGGAATGCGTTGATGGTCTTGATGAATTTCTATATCATCTGCAGTACACCGCTCTCCCTGTAAAGCACGAATAATGGGTAAGCGATCGGGGGGATAAATGGTATCGGTTCCAGCGATAAAGAGTTGATAAACCTCGGGAAATTGCTCGGTTGCAGCCTCGCGAACAATTTCCCGACCAAGTAATTCCTGCGCCAGTCGGTTAACGTAGTACGTTCTACCGTTGGCATCCAGAACCGTAACTCCGACAGGCACGGCTTCCAGGAATTGCGACAATCGCCGTTCACCCTCATAAACTACTTGCTCAGTTTCTTTCTGCAGTTCAGCTTCCACCAGATCAGAATGTTCCGTGGTTGTTTCCAGAAATATTTCTAAATCAGATTTGTCCTGTGCCAGCGTCTCCAGAATTGTGTCACTGTGTTCTGTATTAATTTCCAGCAACGTTTCCAACTCAGCATTTTCTTGCTGTAATGTAGACAATTGCTGCTTCAATTCAGTAATTTCTGCATTCAGTTTTTCAATTAAATGTCTTTCCATCACTGCTTAAACTCCAGTTTCAATTCGGGCATCAGACGCTGGAAGTTTTTTAATGATTTTCCCTGCCAGGGAACCTGAGACGAACCTAATACTGTTAATTGAGTAGTCTTCTGTTGTCGAACTTTGAGTACAAACTTTAAAAAAACATTGATGCCAGAACTATTCAGAAATTCCAGACCAGCCAGATCCAGAATTAGCAGAGGCGGTTGGGAATTTAAGATGTCATCCAGAAATTGAATAATGAGTTGATACTCTTCCAGCCCTGCAAGACGGAGTCTCCCCTGACAGGTGATCGTACTGGTTTCTTCGGTATACCAGATCTGATAGTCCTGAGTTTTGATCTCCATTCTGTAAGCGCCTCAATATAGCCGTGTGACGAGTTCCATCATCCAAACCCCTTAAATCATCAACTGCACCATTGTAGTAACCAGAATAGTGTATGGATCAGTATTGATCGTCTCAAACTTCCAGCCCAGTTTCGCCAGGTAATCGGTCATCATGGTTAACAGCCCTAATCCGGATGAAACCATCTCCCCCGACTCATCAGCTTCCATCAGTTGAACATACAACTCATTTGGATCCAGGGTAGTTAACTGATGAATGTAGTTCTGAAAAGAGTCCAGCGTATTGGGGTTCACGCTGTTAGTAGCCTGGAATACCAAGCGATCGCTATGCATCCGTAGGCTAATGCTAATGGGATACGGAGAGCGTTCATCGTTAAACTTCATAGCATTCTCAATCAGTTCATTGGCAATGAAACTGACAGCACTTTTCACCTCTGCGGTATCCGATTCTGTAGCCGAGGGATTGTTACCCGGAAAGAACACGGCAAAATAATCGGCCATAAAATCAGCCGATAACCCATTCGTTTGCCAGCGTTGCTTAAGCGGTAAGGAGATAGGCGAGAAGGCGATCGTTAAGCCTTCCTGGCTAACAGGCAAATCTTCACTGAAATACCCAAAGACTTGATTCATAATTAGGGCTTGCTGAGGAAGACTAAAAGGTGTACGAGGATTGTTTTTCATCA
>JBBIQC010000336.1:0-5756 GCA_037442585.1 Oscillatoriales cyanobacterium bin_317 | reverse complement strand
TTCCCGTGGGTGCCTGTGTAGATCTGGGTTGGGCGGAAGATCCGGTTTTCCTCCAGTTGCTCTTTCCAGTGGGCCAGCCAACCAGCCGTCCGAGAAATGGCAAAGACAGGGGTAAATAGATCTGTGGGAATGCCGAGTTTTCGATATACCAGGCCGGAGTAAAAATCGACATTGGCGTAAATACCTTTGTGGCCCAGTTTTTCCTGAACCACTCGCTCCAGTTCTACGGCAATGTCATAGAATTTGTCTTCACCGTATTTTTCAAACAGTTGTTCGGCCAACTGCTGCAGGATGGTGGCACGGGGATCTTTCACTTTGTAAACCCGGTGCCCAAAGCCCATGATTTTGGCTTTCTTCTCAATACAATGCTCAACGTAGGGACGAACATTTTCGATCGTCCCAATTTCGTCTTCCAGCATCGTAATCACCTCTTCATTGGCTCCTCCATGCAGGGGGCCTGCCAGCGTGCCAACGGCTGAGGCGACCACGGCATAAGGATCAGTCAGGGTGGAAGCCGTCACCAAGGCCGAGAAGGTAGATGCATTAATGGTGTGTTCTGCGTGTAGCGTCAGACAGACATCGAAAACGTGAGCCGCAAACGGATCCGGTTCTATCTCCGTCAGCATGTACAGAAAATTAGCGGAATAGTCCAGGTCATCACGGGGCTGGATGGGGTCGTTTCCTTTCCGCATCAGTTGAAAGGCCGCTACCATTGTGGGGATTTTGGCCAACAGTCGGACAACAGCGGCCCGAATGTAAGCCGGATCGTCCAGCACGACGGGAGTAAAACAACCCTAGTGCGGCAGCACAGGCTTGCAGAGCATCCATTGGATGTCCGCCTTCGGGAAAGCATTTCATCATGTCCCGAATCCTGTATTTCAACCGTCGATGGTGGCAGATCTCGTACTCAAATAGTTCAAGTTCTTCCTTTTTGGGGAGTTCGCCCCAAATTAACAGGTAGGAAGTCTCAAGGAAAGTACTCTTTTCAGCCAGTTCTTCGACGGAAATGCCACGATACTCGAGGAGACCCCGCTGTCCATCGACAAAACTGATGCTGGATTGAGTTGCAGGAATGCCTTCTAAACCCGCCCGATATTCGCAAACTGTCATGGTTCTTACCGAAATTGCTCTCGAAGAATGTCAACCAAGCTATCTTGAAAGAGATTGATCAATCTGTATCTTTAGATCATAAATCTCTAACCACAGGATCCAGGCAAAACCTCCTTACTGTCTTCAGATTCTGTCCCTGAAATTGCTTTCTTTTGTGAAGAAAGCCTGCTTGCCGGATGTAGATTGGAGGTTTCCAGGGCGGTTTCAGGAAAGAGATTGCCGCCTTTGTGAAATATGGTTACTATTTAGCTAGAAGGATTTTTAAATCTAAAGGATTCTCATTGTTCACAATTTTCAGCCAGCGAATTTCTCTTTGGTATCGGCACATTGCCAGGAGGAGAAGCGCGTGGCTGATTGTTCTTTTTTCTTAGGTGTTTTATGACCCAACAGCGCGTTCGTCGGCGATCGCAGTCCACTCCCAGTTCCAAGTCAAATTCTCAATCTGCCAAAACTCGGCGAAATTCTGAAGCCACCCATCGGGAACGACGCAATCCAGCCTGGTCTGAGCTTCGCAACCAGGATTCTCCTCGCTCCACTGCCACCTTTCTCACGAATTTAATTGAGCAGGACGCACCCTTAAAAACCCACAGCACATTGGTTCTGATGTATGGGCCGTTTCAGGCAGAGATGGCAGCAGAGAATGGGCAGGGAGTAGCCTCCTGGTTACGAGATTGTGTGCATAAACATGGATTACCCAGTCTGGTTCGCTTTGATTATCGCCATCGGGCACAGGTCTTTCGCCGTGACCAATTCCAGCCCTGGTTAGAGCCGTTTCTGAGCAAAAATGCCAGTTAGCAGTCAGTTTTGAGTTTTAAGGTTTAAGTTTTGAGTTGAGCAATTGTCTTGCATCTCAAGATTCAGAAGTTTGATGCGATCTTCTGTTTTTACTTGCCAATGCAAAATCGGCTGAAGACCTGATCTAATACCGATTCGGTGGCTTCTTCACCGAGAATCTGGCCGAGGGATTGAATGGCACTCCGTAAATCGATCGTCCAGAAGTCCAGCGGCAGTTGGTTGGCGATCGTCATTTGCACCTGTTGCAGGGATTGTTGAGCTTTAGTCAGGGCTGCCGCCTGTCGTTGATTAATCGCCAGATCGAGATTCGCAGCCTGCAACTTCCCTGCTTGTACGGTGTCCAGGATAGCGGCTTCTAAGGCATCAATGCCCTGGTTGAGAGCGGCAGCAGTGGAAACAGTGAGAGGAATTTTGAATTTTAAATTTTGAATGTTGAATTGATCTGCTGTTTCTGCAGTTACCAGGTCGATTTTGTTGACGACCAGAATCAGGGGCCGATCGCGAACCTGTTCGTAGATGTCCTGGTCAGCAGGAGTCCAACCGGCCTGGGCATCGATGGTGAGCAGGATGAGGTCGGCGGTTTGGGCAGCGAGACGCGATCGCTCGACTCCGATTTTTTCCACCTGATCGGCAGTTTCGCGAATGCCAGCGGTATCCAGTACTTGAATGGGAATGCCACCGACCACGAGGTGGGATTCGACGACATCGCGGGTGGTGCCGGGAAGGTCGGTGACAATGGCGCGATCGCTGCGGCTCCAGGCATTCAGCAGGCTGGATTTGCCGACGTTGGGACGACCGACGATCGCAACTTTTAATCCGGTGCGGAGTAATTCGCCGCGATCGGCAGTGGCCAGAATTTGGTTAACTTCCTCTAAGACTGTTTGCAGTTGGCGGGTGATATCTGCTTCATCTAAGGGCGGCAAATCTTCTTCAAAATCAATCCGGGCTTCAATTTCGGCCAGGATGTCAATACAGGTGGAACGGAGGTGGCGGATCGGTTGAGCCAATTTGCCCTGTAATCCTGCTAAGGCAAATTGAGCAGCCTGGGGCGATCGGGCACTGACTAAATCGGCAATACTTTCAGCCTGAGTTAAATCCAAGCGTCCATTCAGAAAGGCACGCAGACTAAATTCGCCCGGTTGCGCCAATCGCGCTCCGGCAGCAATACACAGGTGCAGAACTTGCTGGACAGGCATAATGCCGCCGTGACAGTGAAATTCCACCACATCTTCACGGGTGTAGGAACGGGGAGCCAGCATCAGCAGGAGCAGGGCTTCATCGATGACCTGCCGGGTTTCAGGATGGCGAATGGTGCCGTAGAGGATGCGATGACTTTCCCAGGGTTGCCGACCGGGCGCATGAAATAACTGGCGGGCGATCGCAACCGCTTCTGGCCCAGAAACTCGCACAATGCCCACACTCCCCTGCTCTGGCACGATGGCGGTAGCGATCGCGGCGATCGTATCAGTTGAAAGTGTCATTATCCGGGGGAAAGCTCTGGGTTAGCACTTTTCAGTGTAGTTCCCGGTAAGGTAGGCGATACACCGCCTGAGTTATTGCCATAGGAGTCGGCAGTGCCCAAGCCTTTTACCTGATGCATCAGACTGGCCATCTCTAACGCACTCATAGCATAGCTCCAGCCCAAATTGCTTTTAATTCCGGCCCGTTCCAATGCCTGTTGCATCGTGTCTGTGGTGACAATACCAAAAATGACAGGCACTCCGGTTTGAAAGCCAGCCGCTGCAATGCCCTTGGACACTTCAGCCGCCACATAATCAAAGTGGGGCGTTTGTCCCCGGATGACGGCACCTAAGCAAATAATCGCGTTGTAGCGCCCAGAGATGGCCAGTTGACGAGCGACGATCGGCACTTCAAAGCTGCCAGGAACCCAGGCGTAATCCACCTGATTGCCTTCGGGATTGATATCTACTCCGTGACGTTTGAGGCAATCCTGGCACCCTTCCAAGAGTTTGCCGACGACCAGATCGTTGAAGCGGCCAATGACGATCGCAAACCGGAACGACTCCGTTTGAGTAAAGGTGCCTTCAAAAACTGCCATAGTCGCCTCAACAATAGTCGTCTCGAAACAATAATCCCGCGATCCTGAGATTATAGGACTCACGGGATTGGGATGATCTTATCAAGTGTATCTAATTCAACCTTGTCCAAGTCCAGAACAGTTGCTTCTTTTCAGAAAAATTCCCAGTTCGCCAGTCGGACTTTGGTGACACTGCCCAGAGTAAATGATTGACTTAAACAACCAGATAATTCAATAAACCAACCACAATCACAAGGATGACCCAAACCCCGGATCCCAGGAAGATGAAGCGTCGCGATTGATCCCAGTTCTGAGGAGTTGCCAGAGCCACAGGGGTTCCCACAACTAGCACAAAAGATAAAATCACCAGGGCAGCTAAGGCTAGCTGAAATAAGATAGTCATGTTCGCGTCTCCCGTTAGAGCAATAAACTTAGGCAAGTAGGGTTAACCATAAACCTATCAGAAAATCGATCCCATTTTGGATTTTGGATTTTGGATTTAATTCTTTGCCATACCACGGCTGATTTCGATACCCTGGGGGCTGCGGTTGGATTGGCCCGCCTGCGTCCGGGGGCGAGAATTGTGCTGACTGGAGGTGGGCATCCGGCGGTGCGGGAGTTTTTGGCCTTGCATCGGGATGAGTATCCGCTGATTGAACGCCGATCGGTGAATCCCGAAAAAGTGCGATCGCTGATCGTCGTGGATACTCAACTGCGATCGCGGTTGGGAAAAGGCGCGGAATGGTTGGATCTGCCCCAGGCCGAAGTTGAAATTTATGACCACCATGCCGATGTGGACTCGGATATTGCGGCAAAGGTGCGGCATGTGGAGCCTGTGGGGGCCGTGACCACAATGGTGGTGGAAACGTTGCAGGAGCAGGGGATGATTCCGACTCCGATCGAGGCGACGGTGATGGCGTTAGGGATCCATGTCGATACTGGGTCGCTCACCTTCGGTCATTCCACGGCACGGGATGCCAGAGCACTGGCCTGGTTAATGGAGCAAGGAGCCAGCCTGCGGGTGATTGGAGAGTATACGGATCCGGGGCTGTCTGCAGAACTGCAGCAACTGCTGTCAGTAGCGTTGGATCGGCTGCAGACCGAAACGGTTCAGGGGCATACGCTCGCCTGGGTGTTACTGGATCTGGATGGCTTCACACCAGGACTGTCCAGTCTGACTTCTCGGCTGATGGAAGTGACGGATGTGGATGCTTTATTGCTGGCCGCTCAGTATACCCGCAAACCGACCGAAGAGGAGGATGGGTCGGTGAGTCTGATTGGCCGATCGCGGATTGAAGGTACCGATCTCAACGAATTATTCAAGCCGATTGGGGGCGGCGGCCATCCCCGTGCGGCAGCGGCTAACCTGCATCATGTGGAGGCAGAAGAGGTACTTCAGGAGTTAGTCAGCCAGTTCAAAGCGCAAATTCCCCATCCTCCCACGGCGCGGGAACTGATGTCCTCTCCAGTGCGGACTATTCGCCCGGAAACCACGATTGATGAAGCCCAACGGATTCTGCTGAGATACGGCCATTCTGGTCTATCTGTGGTGGATGAAGTCGGAACATTGGTGGGCGTAATTTCCCGTCGGGATCTGGATATTGCCTTACATCATGGATTTAGCCATGCGCCCGTGAAAGGCTACATGACCACTAACCTGAAAACGATCGCGCCAGAAACCTCGCTTCCTGACATTGAAGCCATTATGGTGACTTATGATGTCGGTCGTTTGCCTGTCCTCGATCGGGGGCAACTGATTGGCATTGTGACCCGCACGGATGTGTTGCGGCAGTTGCATAAGAAGGGAGTGGGG
>JBBIQC010000335.1:0-5764 GCA_037442585.1 Oscillatoriales cyanobacterium bin_317 | reverse complement strand
TCCGAACAGCGTTTGAGACATCCTGTTTTTTGAATGCTGACGTGATGGTGTAAGTTGCGATCGCGCAGAGTAGTTTCCAGGCTTTCACACAATCCCTTTCCGCCTTTTTTCAGACAACCGGATTTTTGACAGACGAGAATTTTGATTTTGGGTTTGCAGGGATGGGATCGAGGATCGGGGGTCGGGGGTCGGGGGCCGGGAAGTAGGGATTGGGGATTAGGGATCGGGGATTGCAAACGAACAGGAGCAATTCCGTTCTGGTTGTCTAATTCGGTGACAGGAGTAATTTGACTGGCTTTGAGCTTGAGTTCCTGGGTAGAGGGATCAAATTTGCCGATGCCAGTGACCTGAATGGCTGTTCCAGGACGACAATATAAGCCAACCCAGGCTCGTAACTCCTGGGGAATCTTAATTTCTAGTTCCTCTGAAACCATTCCCAACCGCAAGTATTTGAACTTACCCCGCTCTCCAGCAAAGCCCAAAAATTGTCCTTCAAAGTTAAATTCCATGCGTTGGGGATGGGAGTAGCTCATAGCAGGGATGGGGAGAGGGAGATGAATGTTCAGTCTTAAGTTCCGAGTTTTAAGTTCTCAGTTTTAAACCAAGTCCAGCGAGAGAACGGTCGTTTTCCGATCAGAGAAACTACGGTTCTGGACTTGGACAAGGTTTAAGTGTAAATCGATCCCCCTGAAATGCTTATCTGGTGAGGAAAAAGCTAAATTCAGAGGGATCCCAGTCTTCGACGTGTTAAGCCCACATCGAACTTAACACTCAAAACTGAGCACTCAAAACTTCTCAAGCAATCCTTCTAGCTTCTACTGTTTGCGGCAACTTCAGCGGTTCTTGCAGATCGGCGATCGCGAGTTCCCAGCCGTTAGCCAGTGTGAAGATTTTTTCGTTATCTTTTTCAGCTTCTTTGACAACTTCTTCTTCTAAATCTTTCTTGGCTACATAGACTGTGAGATGACCAAGATTATTACGGCGTAACATGACTTTCATTGATTTTCCTCTGCAGATTCAAGTTCCTTGTACCGACAACCGACAACATAGCCTGTTTGCATAAAATGCACGGCATAAATGTAGTAACTTTGCAAATAAGTTCCAATGCTGACGATGTAGCCAACATCACCCTTTTTAGCCAAGGTTACGCCAATATCTTTTCCGGGAAAAGTACCATCATTACGAATTAACTTTCGCAATCGCACTTTCTGACCAATATCAAAAATAGGGGGAGAATCGATTTCAATTTCATTGGTTTGCATGGAATCTCCTAGTGAAGGGGGATCAGGGGTCAGGAATTAGGCTAATTTGAAAAGCGACAGAAAACTTGTAGGATGCGTAGTTCGTAGGATAGTTTGGCGATCGCATAGCGATCTGATAGGCAACGATTAATCACAGTATAATTCACTACGATTTGAATTACCGTGTAGATGGCTACAGTTAATGACTGGATATAGTGAAAGTTTTGATTCTGCAACCATTAGGAATTAAATTGAGTAACTCTTCTGGAGTTAAATTGCGTTTAACCTCGGTTGAGCGTTGACGCACGGCCTCTAGCAGCGATCGCAGCTCGATTGCATCCAGTACTACACCATGTTCCTGCAACACACTTTCGATCGCATGGCGGCCCGAATGTTTTCCTACAACAACCTGATGCTGCCAGCCTACTTCAGACGGATCAAAGGGTTCGTAGGTCAAGGGATTTTGCAGAACTCCGTGAGCATGAATTCCGGCCTCATGCACAAACGCATTTCTACCGACAACCGCCTTCCAGGGAGGCACCGGAGAATTCGAAGCTTTTTCCACGAGGCGAGACAACTCCGGCAGGCGTTGAGTTTGAATACCTACCTTAATGCCATAAATGCGTTTCAACGCCATCACCACTTCTTCCAGGGCCGCATTTCCGGCTCTTTCTCCCAGTCCATTGACGGTGGTATTGACGGATTGCGCTCCGGCTCGAACTCCTGCCAGTGCGTTCGCGGTGGCCATGCCCAGATCATTGTGGGTGTGCATTTCCACGGGAATCTGTAAGCCAGAAACCAGGCGACGGACTTTTTCGTAGGTATCCAGCGGATCGAGAATGCCCACAGTGTCACAGAAACGGAAGCGGAAGGCACCCCATTCCTGGGCATAAGGGCGACATCCATCAGAAAACTTTCGTCGGCTCTGGAAGAATCTTCTCCTCCGATCGCGACCATCAGCCCGCGATCGCAGGCAAAGTTAATCGCCTCCCGCAATTGCTCTAACATCTTGCGCCAGTTACCCTGAAACTTGGCCGCAATCTGAATTTCAGAAACAGGAACGGAAACATGCACTCGCTGCAAGCCACAGTCGATCGAAGCTTGAATATCTGACAGGACAGCCCGATTCCAGCCTAACAGTTTGGTTTTCAAACCCAACTTGCTGAGCGTGGAAATCGCCGTGACTTCTTCTGGCCCCATCGCAGGAATCCCTACTTCTAACTCCTGCACTCCAATTTGATCCAGGAAGGTTGCGATCGCAATTTTTTCTTCCAGGTTAAAAGCCACTCCTGCCGCCTGTTCACCATCTCGCAAGGTGGTATCGTTAATTTGGATTAAGGGGAATGAAGTAGTTTGGCTCATAATAAACTCATGACGAATGACCAATGACAAAGGACGATCTTGTCTAGCCGCTAATAGTACTGACCTGGCTATAGCTTCTTACCATGCTTGAACACCAGAGAAGAGGGATTGACTGAAGGACGGGCACCCCCCAATTCGTGAACCATCCAGACCAGCATGAACTTGTACATCGCCGTCATCACAAACGAAAGCAGAGTAGCGGTAATTAAAGTTGCAAGCATGGGGGGTGTCCTCCAGAATGGGTTTATTGTAGAGCCAGAATTTTTCGACCCTGGTTTTCGTTGTTTTCTTGTAAGATGTTGGTTCTTTACCGTTACAAAGGGGAACAATTCTGCATTTCCAGCCAATCGAAAATCTGGGAAAGCTGGTTTAGTGTCACCAGTCCATACTGCCAGAGCAACATCGGCAGCGGTGCGTAGTCCCGTTCGGGGTGCCGCAACAATACCGCAAGTTCGGCAGGCGAAACGGCCATTTCCTGTTCTAAAAAATGAATCAATTTCGCATCATGATTGCGGTTCATAGCGGTTTTCCTCCCAGAACGGTAGGTTGTCTAGAATGCGGTCTGCCAACAGCGATCGAGCCAGACTACTAAATCCTTGCGAGAAGCTAAGAATTGCTGTACGACACTTCGGAGTAATATAGCCGCGATCGCATCTGATACTTCAACTCGCAACGTGCCATCCGGTAAACACCAACAGGGAATCATCAATTCTTGCAAACGGTAATAAATCCGCCAGCGATCGACCAGAGGAACATCTACGGCATAGGTTGCGGAAATACTGACGGTTTGGTTAGCACTGAAAAGGGGGTACATGGAAAGAGACCTCGGAGGTGGGTAGAGAAGGGAAAGATGGGGAAGGTGGGGGAGGTAGAGGAGCAGGGGAGTGGATGGTTTACCTAAAACTTGGAGTTTTTGCTAACAATCATCAATCCAAAATCGCAAATCCAAGATCGTCTCACTCTCGATAAGCAGGTTGTTGCAGTTTTTGCAATTGCTGTTCCAGTTGTTCAATGCGATCGACGAGGGTACGAATGACAGTCGCTTCAGCATCGGGCATTTGACCATGCTCCAAAGGACAGTCAGGCGTGTTGGTGCGGCAGATGTTGCGTCCGGGTACACCAACGGCGGTGCAGTGGGAGGGGACATGGCGCAAAACGATCGAACCTGCTCCAATCCGGGCATAGTCACCAATATGAATGTTGCCCAGCACTTTTGCGCCTGCTCCGACGACGACGTGCGCTCCGACGGTGGGATGACGTTTGCCGGTTTCCTTGCCGGTGCCGCCCAGGGTCACGCCTTGATAAATCAGAGTGTAATCGCCGACGATCGCTGTTTCCCCAATCACAACCCCCATGCCGTGGTCGATGAACACGCCTTTACCAATTTGGGCACCGGGATGGATTTCCACTCCTGTGAGGAAGCGGGCGATATGGGAAATCAGGCGAGGAAAAAAGCTAACTTGGTGAGTGTGCAACCAGTGGGCCAGGCGATGGCATACGATCGCATGAAAGCCAGGATAGCAGCACACCACTTCCAGCCAATTGCGGGCGGCTGGATCACGTTCAAAAATAATTCGGAAATCCTCTCGCAGGGTTTCCCATGCTCTCATCCAGCCCGAAGGTTGAGAGGTTGTTTCAGACAGCCCACTACTATCCTGGGCTGCTTTTTCTGAGGCAGGAACCGAGATTGGGGTAAAGAGCAGGGTGAGGGGGTGCTGCATGGCTAGGCAGGGTTGAAAGGTGTGTTCGTTGTCCTGCTTATAACAGGCACCCTCACTCCGGCCCGAACTTCGGATTCAGGTAAAACTTATTGAATCATTAGCTTTGTACTCAAGCCCAAAAACCGGATGGAGAAAGGGATTGATTTTTTTAAGAGGTTGAGGGACTGGTATTTCTAATGATAGGGACTGGTATTTATCGGCAAGGGAATAGGTATTTTGGTACTCACACTCAAGCCCAATTAGGATGAGCGTTATCGGCATTTATTATAGATAAGTTGATACGCCAGTAATTTGCACTCAAAACAAGAGTAAAATGTAATTTCTGTATCAAATTACTCTATAAATTACTTTATTTCAGGTTTTGCCAAGAAAACATTAAAAAAAAGCGAATAACATTTTTATTTGGAAAAAAGTGCTAAGTTAGATACAGAATTGAATTTCGGAAGCGCTGGGGGAACCCCCACAAAGGTAACCCCCCAGTTTTTCAAACTTCAGCCCCATCAATGCTGATTTCAGGATGGATGGGAAGAGGTTTGAGTACAGCTTAAATTGTGTCAAAAGACGAGTGAAAATGCCCTTGAAGGCACGTCAGATCTGGGGTTTAGTCGAGTACACAAAACACCATTCCCCCCTCCTAAAAATACTTGAGCCTACTCTAAAAAATACCTGTACCTTGTCCCGCAAAAGTTTTTTGATCCCTACAAATTGTGAGTTTGAGGTGCTGAGTACACTTCTAATGATTTCAATAACTCTTACCGCAACGGGTCGGACAAATACTTTTTGACAGGCTGATATAACTTCCTTAACGCCAATCACCAATCCCTCTGATGAGGAGCCAAATTTTTCAAGTTCCCTGATAGAAGGTTGGATGAGTGGAGTGACGCAACTGCACCATAACTCATGATTGAAGTCGCTGATGTACGGTCTTTTAATCAGTCCCCTGTGGACTAGCTGGTATGAGCTACTCTAGCCTGCGTAGGCAGGTTGACTGTATTAAGCGGCTTCGATTGATTTCTTCCCAGAAACGGCGCAGATACCTTCACACTGGCGATGTCCACCCCAGCTCTGCCGAAATTCAATGACACCACCACCACCTCCCTCTGGTCTCCTGACACGCCCGGTTACAGAATCTGCTATGGATATCGTCATCACCAAGAACACGGTGACTGAAAGTAAGAGTTCAAGTAGTTCCAGTTGCGGTTGCAGCAGTACCAAAACCAACCCCGTGCCCGATCTGGATGAACGGACTCGCGCCCGGGTGGAAAAGCATCCCTGCTACAGCGAAGAAGCCCACCATCACTATGCCCGGATGCACGTTGCCGTGGCTCCGGCCTGCAACATCCAGTGCAACTATTGCAACCGCAAATATGATTGTGCCAACGAAAGCCGTCCTGGTGTGGTGAGTGAGTTATTAACCCCCGAAGAAGCCGCCCATAAGGT